>DASXNJ010000247.1:0-2961 GCA_036495145.1 Puia sp. | reverse complement strand
AATATGACCGATCTTTTAAAATTGGGATCTTTTAGAAACGGGTCAGCGATCAGCAAGATACCAGCCGCGGGACTGTCCATATTGTAATTTAACGAATCTGAAGATAATTGTTTAATAAATTTGACCGCCATTTAAGCAAATTCATGTTACCCATTCAATTTAAATAAAGTCCTTTTGAAGAAAAATTTTACAATTATTTTTATCCTGATCAGTCTTTCGCTCGTGGGTATCATTTACATCCAGTGGAACTGGATTACCACCATGGTGGAAAACAAAGAGGAAGAACTGCATCATAAATTAGTTGATGTCACTACTGATGTGGCACGCGTTCTCATCGATTACAAAAAGACGGCACTTTCGGGAAGTCAGTTGCTTCGCTCGCCACAAGGTTTTGGCTTCCGGCCTTCCGAGCAGTTTATGCAGGAACTTATGCGGCCCCCTCTTATATCGCAACGGCTTAGTTTTCAGGAGATGTCGGAGTTGCTTCGCAATGCCTTTAATTATCGGGGGCTAAAAGATACAAAATTTGAATTTTGCATCTTTTCAGGAAGTATCAATTCCTCTATTTTTTCGAATACAAATGAATTAAAATCAGGTAATTATTATCCTGCATTAAAAGATACCATTCATAATCTGCAAACGATTTACCCTCTCGTGGAAAATCCCATGGAACTGAGCGGTCCGGAGCCACTGGAGACCATTAGCATCGTAATACCCGATTATAAATCCGTTGTTATGAAACAAATGAGGTGGATGATTTTTGGCGTCATATTCTTTACATTGGTTATTATCAGCGCGTTTTATGTAACGGTGAGAACGCTGCTGATGCAAAAAAAGCTCAGTGAGATCAAAAACGATTTTATAAATAATATGACGCATGAATTTAAGACACCGCTGGCTACGATTTCTTTGGCCGTCGATGCCATGCGCAATGAAAAAGTTGTTGATGATCGCGAAAAATCGGCCTACTTCAGTGGCATTATCAAAGAGGAAAATAAACGGATGAATAAACAGGTTGAGACGATTCTTCAGGCAGCACTTATTGACCGCCAGGAGTTGCAATTGAAACTCCAGCCTTTACATGTAAATGAAGTCATCAGACGGGTCATGGATAATTTCAAACTGCAGCTGGAAGAAATACATGCAAGTGTGCTTTTGCAGTTGGAAGACGGGTATGATATGGCGCAGGCTGATGAAGTACATTTTACAAACCTGATCTCAAATCTGATTGATAATGCAATTAAGTATTCCAGGGAAAAACTGACGATTCGCATTGTAACCCACCGCGGCGGTAAAAACTTTGTCGTCAGAATTGAAGACAATGGAATTGGTATGACCAAGGAGACTCAACGACGGATATTCGAAAAATTTTACCGTGCCCACACAGGTAATGTGCATAATGTCAAAGGCTTCGGTCTGGGTTTAAGCTATGTGAAATCTGTGGTCGATGCACATAATGGAAGAATCAAAGTAGACAGCACGATCGGAAAGGGTACAATATTCACATTGGAAATTCCGCTGATTCGTCAGGAGAAAGGCATACCTCAAAATGCCTGATATCCATTTTTCTCTACAATGCAACCATGAAGCTATATTTATTTTTTTGCATCCGGTAAAAAGAGACATCCGTCGCCGTAGCTTAGAAAGCGGTAACCATGATCCAACGCAAACGTGTATGCGCTTTTCCATGATGGGCCAATAAACGCTGCCACCAATAATAATAAAGTGGAATGGGGTTGATGAAAATTGGTTATAAGTCCCTGTACCATTCTAAATGGATAGCCGGGTACGATAAACAATTGTGTTTTAGTGATTAGTTTTTTTTCAGGTTCGCGTTTTATCCAGTCAAGTAAATAATGTAATGCATCGGATTTGGAAATATCATCCGTCTGCCGGTAAGAATATTCCTGATCCAGATACAATTCGTTGGCCGGAATATTTTTATTCTTACTTATTTTCAATCCAAGCCAGTATAGCGTTTCAAGCGTTCTTAATGACGTTGTGCCAACAGCAATAACGGGTTCCTGCAATTTTGAAATCAGTTTTTCAATGGTCGCGGCATGTACTTCGATAAATTCTTCATGCATATGGTGTTCGGAAAGTCTGTCTGTTTTTACCGGCATGAATGTACCGGCGCCTACATGCAAAGTCAGATATAAGGGCTCAATATTTTTCCCGGATAAACTTTGTATCAGTTGCTCACTAAAATGGAGTCCTGCTGTAGGGGCCGCCACGGATCCCGACTCTCTCGCATATACGGTTTGATATCTTTCAGTATCCGAAATATTAGCCGGTCTTTTTAAGTAGGGTGGAAGTGGGATAGAGCCAAACTGATGCAGCACGGATGCGAATGATAATTCAAAAGGTGCCCAGGACAATTCTATGACAAAATCGTCCTTTCTTTTTTCGACAAATCGTGCTTCTAACCGCAGTTCTCCAAATTCTTTGACAAGCACCTGATGGCGTTTCCATTTGGAAACGCCACCGATTAAACATGACCATAAAACAGATCCTGTCTGCGTCATACCAGCAGATATGGAATGTCCAGAATGAGGTTCGAGACAAAATATTTCTATCTGACCGCCGGTTGGTTTTTGAAATAATATCCTGGCTTCAATTACGCGGCTGTTATTAAATACGAGCACGCTGGGGCTGGGAAGAAAATTTCCAATACGGGCGTAAACCGCTTCCTGTATTTTGCCAGACTGCCATACCAGGAGTTTTGACGCGTTGCGTTCACTTAATGGAAAGCGTGCGATTTTATCTTCAGGTAATTCATAACCGAATGCGGACATGAAAAGTTCATTTGGGAAACGCATTGGATGGGTCATCGATCTGAGTTATGCACAGGTATTCACACTGATTAACATCTTATACACTTAGAATTTGGCGATTTAGTCGACCTAAGTCTTGCAAACCATTGCCTACAGGGCTTTCCAGTTCAACTAATTTCTGTGGAAA
>DASXNJ010000246.1:0-2673 GCA_036495145.1 Puia sp. | reverse complement strand
ACGCCAAAGTGCATCGGTATAGATTCCGATGGTGCCGGTTAAATGATTTTTAAAAATGATATTGGCGGCTGAGTCGGGAAGATTTTTTCTGAATGAGTAATAGTCGCCAAATTCATTTTGCAAAGTTGTTTCGAAACCAAGGTACCTCCATTCCGTATTGCCTGAACTTGTTACTCCGTTTATTCCTCCTGATATTCCATAACTCCCGAAGGAATATCTATGTGCAGGAATATGATAAAAAGTGTCAATCGGCTGATCACCTCCTCCAATCAGGCCAGCACTGCCAGGCGTATAATTTGCATTGTAAAATTCGGTTTGATGATACGCACCCAGTGTTATGTTGGCGCCATAAAAAGCCTGGAAATTTCCCAGGTTATGACTGCGATAGATGGACGCCTGACCCGCGTTAATCCAGTCTCTGCCTTTATCATTGGCTGTTCCGGTTGTAAAAATAAGGCTTCCATAAACGGCGCTTTTCAGGGAATCTGCTTTAAAGGGAATCGTATGATATGGAGCGGACTGAGAATTCATCGGACTCAGATACATGCCCTGCCGGTGTGCAAAACAACCAGTGCATATTGAAAGAATAAAAAATGCAATAGCCTGGTTACCGTATCTGTTTATCATCTGGTGGGGCATATAATACGACCTGGTTTCATGTATTTAAATTTCATCAAATCAATTTACTTATTGACATGATGAACGTGAAATCAGGAAATTTATCATACTACTAACAATCGAAAATCAAAAACGCGAACTTTTTACGGATATTCATCATTTGATCTAAGTAGTTCCACTTAGGCATCAATCTTCTTTTACTGTACTTTATTTCTTTTTTTGGGGAAAAATAGTATTTTTAAAAATTGAATATTCCGTTAACCCGATCTATACTGCAGTTATGAAATTAATCCCTGCCTTATGTATGCTCCTGCTCATTTTTTGTATTTCGTGCAAAAAATCCAACAACCAACCGAATATACCGCCGCCGGTTACCGACACAGTCAAAACGCCGGTTGTAAAAATTGATACTTCCACGCTTTTAAAATCTCTGCTGGGTTATACATATGATGCAAGCGGAACAACGATTACGGATTCATCACTGGTAGAGTGGAAATATGATGATCAGCGGAGGATAGTTCAACAATCTTTAAAGGTTGGCACGCTGAGAGATACAGTGTATTATACTTATTCAGGCAATGGTTACACGACGGATGATCATGCTTATACCAATGGTACATCTTCAGGAATGACGCACACCATCTATTATCAGCATTTGCCAAACCGTACCGATAGTGCAATCTCCAATTCAGGAACCAATACCTATTACTATTATAACCAGTCTGGTCAGGACAGTTTGCTAAAACAGGTATTCAAGACCGGTAACACGAATCAGGTTATCCTTCTCATCAATTATTTCTACACCGGCCAAAACCTGGATTCCGCGGTGATCAGAGACCATGGAATTTTAAGCTCTGTTTCCCATTATACAAACGGAGATTTTACGGGTTCAGATACCTACACTTTGGATGCAAGTAATGTTCTGGAAAACATCAGCAATATTATGTATTCAAATATTTTGTCAGGCGGATTAAAAGTATATACGAATGCTTCTAAACTGGTGTCCGGAACTTCCGGCTATAATGTTTCCACTAAAAAGACATCATCGGAAACTGACACATACCAATTCGACACGGAAAATCGCGTAAGTGTCTGGATCGTAAATAACAATCAACCCTATTTTCATAAATATTTGCTTACATGGTATTGATTTTGGCTGGTGACACACTTCGCTCACCCTTTAAAGGAATCGGAAAACCCGAACCTTTGAATGGAGATTTGTTTGGATGCCAGGTTTCGGAAAAATAATTACCGTAGCAAAAACACAGTGCCACTATTCGACTTTTCAGTTTCTCCGTCAAGCTGATAATGGCATAGCCAAACATAAACTCCGGATATCTGCATCATCCCGTTTGACTTGCCTTCCCAGCCTGCTGTAAAATCTGTTGATTCAAAAACTTTCTGACCCCACCGGTTGAAAATCTGTAGCTGATAAGTCCTGAGATTTCCCAAAACATTTGGTCGAAAAATATCATTGTTACCATCGCTATTCGGACTGAATGCACTCGGAAAAAAGATTCCGGTCAAACATTGTTTTGTTTGTACAGAAACGGAAGAAGTTGAAGAGCACCCAAACTGATCGGTTATCGTCAGAGAATAAATGCCGCCTTTTTTTATAATGATATAATTATTTTGATCGCCGGTGCTCCAATTGTACGAATTGAATGAAGTCGAAGCCTGAATTTTGGTGGGAAAGCCATCACAGATCACTGTGTCAGTCATCAGAAACCCCGATGATTTGGGAATGATCTGGTCTATCAAAACGGTGTCACCGCCTGCACAGCCATTTTGATCTTTCACGCGAACCGAATAGGTGCCTGTAGTATCCACGTTCAGTGTGGAAGAAGCCGATCCATCCTGCCATAGATAAGTCTGATAACCACTTCCTGCATTCAGCGTGCGGATGCTTCCTTCGCAAAGCCAGTTGTCGGGACTCAGTTTTACCAGGGGTAAGGGAAAAAGTTTTTTTATAATGAGTGTGTCGCTGGCATAACATCCGTTGGCGGATTGTGCCTTCACAGAATATGTTCCCTGCTTCGAGATCCGGACGGTCGC
>DASXNJ010000245.1:0-5056 GCA_036495145.1 Puia sp. | reverse complement strand
CAAAATCCAAACCGCCGAAATCTAAATCGATATTCAATGAAAACAGGTTTACACTCCTTACGGAAGTGTTTGTGTTCGCTGGCCATTTTGCTGGCATGTTATAACTCTTCCTTTAGTCAGCTTTCTGCTGGCAATTATTTTGAAGCAGGCGTTACTGTGGGCCCTATGGTATTTCTCGGTGACCTTGGTGGCCACTATGGCGTAGGAACTACTTTTCTAAAAGACTATAATATGAATGCAACTAAACTTGCATTCGGATTTTATCTCGAAGCACATCCCTCTGAATTGATCGGCGTGCGTCTCTCTGCAAATTTTGGCAGCGTAGAAGGAGATGATAACTATGTGGTAGCGAAAGGTGGTGATGAAGTGAGCAGACTCAACAGAAATTTAAATTTCAAATCAAGTATTACAGAAGCGAATTTGATGCTGGAACTGGATCCAACCGTTTTATTTGAAGATCAGCCAACAGAAGTGACCGGGCGGCTTAGGCCATATGGTCTCATTGGTTTGGGTGTATTTCATTTTAATCCGATGGGCCAGTACGTTGATCCGAATACATCACAAACTACCTGGGTATTTTTACAACCTTTGCATACCGAGGGGGAAGGATTTGTTGCCAACAGACCTAATTATGCACTTACCCAACTGAACATCCCTATGGGATTGGGTTTGAAGTATTATGTAAGTGAGAAAGTAAACGTTGGTCTTGAATTACTTTATAGAAAAACTTTTACGGACTATATAGACGATGTGAGTACCACCTTTGTGGATCCCGCTGTGTTGCAGGCCAACCTGCCCAACGGAACTTCGCAGATTGCGATTGCCATGTCAAATAAAAGTCCTTTGATGGGTACTCCCGGCAGCGGTTACAATCCCGGAGATAAAAGAGGTGATCCTTCGCAAACGGACGCTTATTTCACTTTGGGTTTGAAAGTCGGAATTCGATTGGGTAGTGATCACTCATATGACAATTCGACCAGATGTCCTTTATTAAGGTTCTAATTATATTTTGTTGATCCGTACCCTTTTTTCTATTATGAAATCGATCCCCCTGAACATTTACGAAAGGCCTTTAAAAGCTTTACTTCCCCTCGCATTAATGACGACCACGCTGGCGTCATATGCAGAAGGATCATTACCCGTGACCAGCACAGTAATGATCACAAAAAATATGAACAATAAAAAGCACAAAGTGAAGCTTTTTACTGCATCGGATTACAAAACGCTTTTGTTTTCGGTGGATGGTGTGGATGACAAGCGATATACGTTATACGTTTTTGATCTGGAAGGAAAACTGATCATACAATCAGTGATCCTTAACCATGAAACCAGCATTCTTTCAGAAATTCCTTCAGGTACATACCTGTACGAAGTTTTGGCAAATGATACCAAGGTTGAAAACGGTAAAATGAAAGTTAAATAACCCTTAAAGCAACCCAATAAGCAGCGGGAGAATTGGTAAGATCTATTATCCGAAGGTTAAGTAAGACCTGATCCGTTCCCTATTATTTTAATTTTGAAACGATTTTATTCAATTCCCGCTTCCCTTATTGGACTTATATATTTTGGTTTCCCCAATATCCTCAGCAGCCGGCGATGAGAATTGCCGGCTGTTTATTTTTGGCCTGAAATGTAAAATTCAGAGAAATTAAATTCATCTTGTATTGTTTGGTTTTTTAAAAAACCTGTCCGTTCGTTTTATATTTTACGGAAGCTTTCACCGGCTTCTCTTTCAATTCATCCCTTAGGAATTTTGCAGTAAAACTTCCCTTTGCTTCCAGCATCTCCTCAGGGGTTCCCTCATATAATATTTCCCCACCACCATCGCCGCCTTCGGGTCCCAGGTCAATCAGGTGATCCGCTACCTTAATGACATCCATATTATGTTCAATTACCAATACGGTATTTCCCCGGTCTACCAGTTTATTCAGTACATCCAGCAAATGACTGATATCCTCAAAGTGTAAACCAGTTGTCGGTTCATCCAGGATATAAAAGGTTTTACCTGTTTCACGCTTTGATAATTCTGTCCCCAATTTCACCCTTTGGGCTTCTCCACCACTAAGCGTAACGGCTGACTGACCCAGCGTAATATAACCAAGTCCGACTTCCTGCAATACTTTTATTTTCCGGTAGAGATAGTGCACATTTACAAAAAATTCACAGGCTTCGTCAACCGTCATATCCAGTACATCGCTGATTGATTTTCCTTTATAGCGGATTTCCAGTGTTTCACGATTATACCTCCTGCCATTGCATTTTTCACAATGCACATAAACATCAGGTAAAAAATTCATCTCAATAACGCGCATACCGCCGCCTTCACAAACTTCACAACGTCCGCTTTTTACATTGAAAGAAAACCTCCCTGCCGTATATCCGCGAATCTTGGCTTCGGGGATTGATGCAAATAGTGTGCGGATATCTGTAAAGAATCCACAGTATGTTGCCGGATTACTACGAGGGGTACGGCCAATGGGTGACTGATCAATTTCAATTACCTTATCAATATTTTCGAGACCCCTGATTTTTTTATATTCGAGTGGTATTCCTTTGGATCCATATGCATGATGGCTCAGAATCGGATAGAGTGTTTCATTGATCAACGTTGATTTTCCACTTCCGCTTACACCCGTAACTACAATGAACTTACCCAGTGGAAATTGTACGTTCACACTTTTTAAATTATTTCCCTTGGCCCCCGTTATCTCAAGTATTTTACCATTACCTTTTCTTCTTTCCAATGGCAGAGGGATCTTTCTGTGTCCGTTCAGATAATCAGCCGTTATTGTATCCAGTTTCAGCATCGTTTCGGGCCTGCCCTGGGCAACCACGCGACCCCCGTGAAATCCGGCTTTAGGACCAATATCAACCAGATAATCTGCAGCCATCATGATATCCTTGTCATGTTCTACAACCAGAATACTGTTTCCTATGTCACGCAAATTTTGCAAGGCAAGAATCAATCGTTGATTATCGCGCTGATGCAAGCCAATACTGGGCTCGTCAAGTATATAGGTTATGCCCTGGAGCTGTGAACCTATTTGAGTTGCCAGGCGTATGCGCTGAGATTCGCCACCACTCAGGGTTCTGGTCGGCCGATTCAATGTAAGATATGTAAGGCCAACATCCAACAGGAATTGCAGTCGTTCGCGAATTTCCTTTAATACATCTTTTGCAATTGTATTTTGTTTATTGTTCAATCTTTTTTCAATACCCACAAACCAGAGAGCCAGTTTATCCAGATTCAAATTGCTGAGCTCTGAAATGTTCTTTGAATCAATGCGAAACCAAAGACTCTCCTTCCGAAGTCTCGCACCACCACAGGTATCGCAGGTTTTGAGCTCCATATATTTTTCAACCCATAACCTCAGCGAATCAGTACTGGATGCACCAAACCATCTTTTTAACATGGGTATAAGCCCCTCATATTCTGCACTTGTATCTGCCGGTTCATTTTCATCAATTTCCAGCGTGGCCTCAGAACTTCCTTCTGTTGTTCCATAAAGAATTAAGTTCAGGGCCTTTGCCGGCATATCCTGTATCGGCGTATCCAGACTAAATTTATTTTTTCTCGCCAGTTTCTGAACCGCTGTGAAGGTATAGGCATCCCGTTCACTTCCGAGTGGTTCGATACCACCCTCATTTACCGACTTCTTCCTGTCCGGAATAATAGCATCCAGACTAATCCGGTAAACCGCGCCAAGGCCTTTACATACAGGACAGGCACCATAAGGAGAGTTGAATGAAAAACTATTGGGAGACGGCTCTTCATAACTGATGCCGGTATCTTCGCACATCAGCTGTTTACTGTACTGGACAGTTTTATTATCATCATTAATTAGAAGGAACATCAGTCCCTTGCCCATATTTAAGGCAGTCTGAACACTCTGACTTACCCGTGTTTTCATTTCGGCCGATGCTGTCAGCCTGTCAATAACAACTTCGATGTCGTGAATTTTATACCTGTCCACCTGCATCTTGGGCGCCAGATCCTTTATTTCCCCGTCTATTCTGACTTTTACAAATCCTTTCTTACGAATGTCTTCAAATAATTCACGGTAATGCCCCTTTCTGCCTCGAACCAACGGAGATAGAACCGAGATTTTTTTATTATTGAATTTCTGGAAAATATTGGAAACAATTTCCTCCTCACTAAATTTCACCATCGGTCTGCCCGTATTGTAAGAAAAAGCCTGCCCGATTCTTGCGTACAGAAGACGGAGAAAATCATATACCTCAGTGACGGTTCCGACCGTGCTACGCGGATTCCGATTGGTCGTCTTTTGTTCAATAGAAATTACCGGGCTAAGTCCCGTAATCTTATCCACATCAGGCCGTTCCATGTCACCGATAAACTGGCGTGCATAAGCGCCGAAACTTTCCATATAACGACGCTGGCCCTCAGCATAAATGGTATCAAAGGCCAGTGACGACTTTCCGCTGCCACTGATACCGGTAATGACCACCAGTTGATTTTTGGGAATTGAAATATCTATATTCTTGAGATTATGCACCCGGGCCCCGAAAACCTCAATCAACTCTTCGCCGACCGGAAGAGACGTACTTTTTTCTTCAATCATGTTAAAATGGAATCGATAAAGATAATAACAATATACGGGCCGGCTTGTTCCACGGCCATGCGAAAAATAATTTTTAAGAATATCGTACGAGCCTTATCTTTGCTTCAGTTCTTTTATTGCTTATCAAGAAAGGCAGAGGGTAATGGCCCTGTGAAGCCTTGACAACCTGTTCCATAAAAATGGAACAAGGTGCCAAATCCAACCCGCTGAAGGCGGGACAGATAAGTCAGAATCGTTGCTTACTAATACTCACCATATTGAAAGCTCTTCTGACATCCGGAAGAGCTTTTTTGTTTATACCCCGTATGACATAAAAGCATTCCAGTCAATTCTTGAAGGCATATTTTATTTCACCAAAAAACCCGGAAGGGATGGAGGATTATTTTATGCAGGAAACAACAGCATTTATTCACAGTATACCGGTTGATCCGCTTACAGGCGCAATTTCGGTACCTATTTATCAGACTTCCACT
>DASXNJ010000244.1:0-5125 GCA_036495145.1 Puia sp. | reverse complement strand
TTGTTGCTATCGCGTGGCCGGCAACCTTACAATTTCTTATAAACAGCGGCAGCTGGATCTTCCTGACCAGGCTGGTTGCAGAAACCGGAGGCACCACTGCTTCCGCAGGTTACCAACTGGCGATCCGTAATTTCATTTTCTTTTTATTACCGGTATGGGGGTTAAGCAATGCCGCTGCTACACTGGTGGGACAGAACCTGGGTGCAAAAAATCCGCAAAGAGCCGAACAATCGGTTTACATGACAGCCAGGTACAGTGCATTGCTCATGGGGTCTGTGATGTTTATATTTATTTTTTTACCTGATTTAATTATGCGGATCTATACAAAAGACAAAGACATCATCCATTACGGAGTACTTACGCTGCGATGGTTCGGATCAGCAAATATCTTTTACGGCATCAGCATGGTCATGATGCAGGCTTTAAACGGTGCCGGAGATACCAGGACTCCCACACTGATCAATTTTTTTTGCTTCTGGTTATTTCAAATACCACTTGCCTATATTCTGGCATATAATTTCCACCTGAATGCAACTGGAGCATTCATTGCGGTTCCCGTAGCTGAAACCATGATTGCCCTGGTCGCCTGGTATTTTTTCAAAAGAGGGAAATGGAAAACGATCAGCGTGTAAAGCATAATGCACAACCGCCAACCGTCAACCGCCAACTGCCAACCGTCAACCGTCAACCGTCAACCGTCAACTAAAAAAAATACTACCTTCAAATATCATACAATTCCTCGTGTCCCAAAAGGATCTTGCCGATTTGAAAAAATTTCTGAAGCCGTTCCCTCCTGCTGTTCAGGAGAAGGTTTTCTGGCTGCGCGACTTTGTATGGAACCTGTATCCAAAATCAAATGAACTTATTTACGACAATTATAATGCCCTGGCATTCGGATGGTCTCCGACCGACAGGGTCGGACATGTTTTTTGCAATATCGCGGTCGGAAGAACCAGTATGAATATTCAGTTTGGCTTCTACTGGGGAACTCAAATCGCTGATCCGGAAAAAAAACTAATCGGAAACGGAAATCAATACCGGTATTTTCTGGTGAAAAATATCAGCGATTTCCCAAAAGTTTATATGAAAAAATTATTAAAGGAGGCTTTTCTCAATTCAATGCTCAAAGTAAAAGATCCAAAACAAATCATGGAAGGAAAGACCATGGTAAAATCAATATCTGCCGCAAAAAGATCTAAAAAGATAAACTAACCTGGCCGCGATTTTGGATCATTGCTTCTGAAGAGTTGTAATAACGGTTGCCGTCTCGTGTTGGGTAAGAGTCCCTCCACCTCCATCATCTTGTGTTTTATCCTGGACGACATTTGACGTAAGCGTAAGAATATTTCCTGAAACAGAGAATTTCGCACCTGTGGCCGCTGGCGAGCCGGATCCGCCGGAACCAAATAAATTGGCACCTGTATAATGAATAGAATCCTTTCCAATGATTTCAAATTCCGTTGATGTATTGGTAGCCGGCACAGTGAAAGGAATCGACGTTGAAAATGTATCGATCAGTATATCATCTTCATATTCCGTTGCCAACGCAAGGATATTGGCCGAATACGTTATGCCGGTACCCGTCATGGTGTTGCCGGAAATACCCAATGTGCCTCCATTTGCCGTTGTCTTATAATCAGAAGTAGTAACAACCTTGGAATTGATACCACCGACGTTATCTACAGCAGTTGACGAAGTCGTCGCATGCAAACCTGTAAAGTTCCAGGTACCCGACAGGCTGGATGCAGTGGTAGTTGTATTATTATTATCTTTTTTGCAGGCAATAATGCAAAAAAAGGCAGTCGAAAGAATGATGAATGCGGCTGTTTTTAACATGAGAGGGCTTTTTCTAAAAACGAAAGAAATCTGCCCATATTGCTGGAAAATAACCTGCAGGCAGCATTAAATATTTCCCTTTTTCAATTCTCCCATCCCAAAATCTACTGCCCTGGCCGTTAATGCCATATAAGTCAGTGAAGGGTTCTGATTTGCGCTTGATGTCATGCAGGAGCCGTCTGTGACAAAAAGATTGGGCGCATCCCAAAGCTGATTATGGCCATTCAAAACGGAAGTTTTCGGATCCCGGCCCATGCGGGCCGTACCCATTTCATGAATGCAAAGTCCCGGATTGGCTTCCGGATCATTAAAGGTAGATACATTTTTCAATCCCGATTTCTCCAGCATCTCAGCCGCGCTGTTCATCATATCTGCGCGCATGGACAATTCATTTTCCCGCCAGATACAATCAAAATCCATCAGGGGTAAACCCCATTTATCTTTTTTATCCATACTTAATTTTACCCGGTTGTCAGGATGCGGTAAATGTTCTCCCCATCCACCCATCCACATAGACCAATCCCCGGTTTCCGTAAGTTTTGCCTTCAATGACTCACCAATTCCCTCTAAATCGGTTACCCGTCCCCGGTAGGCGCCGCCCTGATACCCAAATCCCCGCACATAACCTGTCTGTCTGGTATTTTCGTTGATATTTCGAAACCTTGGGATATATATTCCGTTGGCCCTTCTTCCATAAAAATAATTATCCTGAAATCCATCAAATGTCGCACTCGCACCCACATGATAATGATGATCCATTAAATAACGACCCAGGGAATCACTACTGTTTCCCAGACCCTGCGGATGTGCATCGGATACCGAGTTCATGAGTATCGCTGTGGTTCCAATCGTGGAGGCATTCAGAAAAATAATTTTTGCATAATATTCTTCGGTCTGCATGGAATTCGCATCGATGATCCGAATGCCGGTAGCTCTCTTTTTGTCCTTATCATAGATCACAGATTCTACGATTGAAAACGGTCTGAGTGTCAGATTACCCGTTGCATGAGCAGCCGGAAGCGTTACGCCATTGCTGCTGAAATATCCGGTAAATGGACAACCCCTGTCACACATGTTTCTGTACTGACAGGGTCCCCGGCCATTCAGTCCCTTGCTGAGGTTTGCCACCCTGCCGATAATCATCCGGCGGCCGTCTGAGAATTTCTCTTTTATTTTTTCAGTGATATGCTTTTCCAGACAATTCATTTCCATCGGAGGAAGAAATTCACTGTCAGGTAACTGCTGCAAATCTTCCTTCGATCCGCTGATACCCACGAATTTTTCGACATGACTATACCAGGGTGCAATGTCTTTATATCGTATCGGCCAATCCACTCCGTGACCGTCTTTACTATTGGCTTCAAAATCCAGATCACTCCATCGATAACACTGGCGTCCCCACATCAGACTTCTCCCGCCGACATGATACCCGCGTATCCAGTCAAATGGCTTTACCTGGGTATAAGGATGCTCCAGGTCGTTTACAAAAAAATGTTTATTGGTTTGATTGCAAAAACCACGAATCTGAATATGTTGCTGCTTTCGCATTTCTTCGGTTATGGCTCCGTGGTGATCCAGCTGCCAGGGAGCAAGATTGGACGTGGGATAATCTTTGATATGTTCCACATTCCTACCTCTTTCCAGCACCAGCGTTTTTAATCCTTTCTCGCAAAGTTCCTTCGCGGCCCAGCCGCCGCTGATACCAGAACCGACGACAATGGCATCGTATGTGTTTTGCTTTACTGACCTGTTGTTGATCCTGGGTGAATCGGGCGGCATGGAATCGTAGATGTTGAACTATGAATATAGCAGATATCAGACGAATAAAAAAGCACCGACGCAGGGAATCACCGGTCAGGAAACTACGAGGCGCCAGATCAGGAAAAATATACCTGCAAGAATGGCTATTCCCAGGATGATCAGCAATGCCATAAGCAGTTTGAATTTTTTTTGATTCCGGTTCGCTTTCGTGATACTCTCTTCCCTTACGTCTGCCGGTAAAAGCTTTACAGCTAAATTCAGTAACAGGGGTACAACTATAATATCATCAATATAACCAAAGAATGGAATAAAATCAGGGATCAGATCGATGGGACTGAGAAGATATATCAGCGATAAAACCGCGGCCAGCTTTGCCAACAACGTGGTCCGTTTGTCACTCAAACCATAATAAAGAATAATAATCTCTTTTTTCAGCATCCAGGGTCTGATCCGCGGCCGTTTCACATTCATGGTATAAGAAGTATATAAATTCTTTGACTACTATATCAAAAGATACACCATCTACATTGTTTAATTTTAACACAGGGTGGTCCGACACCGGCGATCGCTATTTTAAATGAAAAAAAGCAGCATTGAGCAGGGATCTTTTATTTCAGGGGCCTTTATATGAATCACTTACTGTCGAAAATATAAGGGAGGAAATCCATTATTTTAAAACATTCACCTTCAGGGAAGGACATTCCATGAAATATGAGTCCGGCCAGTTTTTAACACTCGTGGATATTTCCGGTAAACAGGAAATTCGGAGATCCTATTCGATCGTATCATCGCCTGCGTTAAATGAACCCCTGACGATTGCAGTGAAACGAATTGACAATGGATTTTTCTCAAGGAAGCTGGTCGATCATACCCGTATCGGCGATCAGCTTTTTACAACCGGCCCGGCAGGATTTTTTCGTCTTCCGGAAAATATTAAATCGTTTAAACACATTTTCTTTTTTGCCGCCGGCAGCGGCATTGCGCCTATTCTGTCCCTTATAAAAACCGTTCTGCATATTTACCGGGATATTTTTATTTCTCTCGTATACAGTAATCCATCCATAGAATCCACGGCATTTTATGATGTTTTGAAGAAACTGGAACTGGATCATCCTGACAAAATACAAGTTCATTTTCTTTTCAGTTCTGAATCGGATCTGAGAAAAGCACGTCTGAACCGGGAGCTGCTACTTGAATTTCTGGCAATCAATCGCCTGAACCGAAACGAGACACTGTTTTATACCTGTGGACCGGAAAACTATATGCGCATGATTATTTTTCTTCTCATTGAAGAAGGGTTTCCGGTCGAAAATATAAAAAAAGAAGACTTCAACCCGGGAAATAAAAAAACTGCCCATCGCACACCACCCGATAAAAACACATACCAGGTGACTCTGGAATTAAACGATGCTATTTTTCATTTTCCGGTTCGATACCCCGACAGCATTTTACAGGCGGCCAGGAAATTAAAACTCAGCCTTCCCTATAGTTGTGAAACCGGTAAATGCGGAAGCTGCGCCGCTCTTTG
>DASXNJ010000243.1:0-18510 GCA_036495145.1 Puia sp. | reverse complement strand
ACCGCAGGTCCGGGCTGGGATGCCTGCACAGGTCTTGGTGTTCCTTTGGGAAATGTGATCAATATCCTGTGATCCTGATTAATCAAATTTTCTTCCGTGCGTATACCAGAAATCGCGCATGGAAAAAATAAAACTCACGTTGCCATAATTTTCCCGGAGCAGATTGTTTTGAGTGGTTCCTTTTATGCCATACTGGAGGACAACCAACAGAGATAATATACTTCGCTTGGAATTCACACCAATACCGATTGAGCCGCCTATATCGTCGATGGGCGTGCCATTTACAATGAGATATGTTCTATTGTAATAAAAACCAGCCTGGAAAAATGACGTTTCGTATAAAGTATTATAAGCTACTTTTTTATTAGATATTTCAAAGCCAAGTGAGGCGCGCTGGCTGTTCTCATAGAAGAAATCTCCTGTAGTGGAACGAAGGGTTGACCAGTTCTGAAATTTGTAATCGCCCAACAGTGTGTATTTTTTATTTCTTGTAATGGAAAAGCCGAAACCATAACTTGTTGGAATGGTATATGTGCCCACCGTTGATTTTGTGCGCAGCACATTGGAATCCAGGTTGAGGACATTACTGGTTGTTTCAGTCCTCAGATCTGTCTGATTTGCGTACACTGCACCGATTGTAAAATCCCAATGCTTGTTGATCGACCCATAATATTGCAGCCCGTAGTCCAGATAGAGATTATTATAAAAAGTATTGTTGTTGCTGGACAGGTAAATAGAGGCAGCCTGACCGAGAATAATACTTTTATTGTTGATTGAACCGAACAGGTAAGAAGCAGTAAGGCCAATAGAAAAATGATTCAGAAATTCATATCCATTCGCCCAGAAGACTTTGTTTATACCACCGTACCCCTCATTATATGTCGGTATAACAGCTGAGCTGCCTCCAACCTGCTGAACTCCTGAGTATTCATAATTTTCTTCAGTATAGGGAACAAGACCAACCGCACTTCCCCAGTGTCTGAATATTTTTGTACCGAGCGCAAATCTTTTAAACGTGATGTCGGATGACTGATAGTTCGTGGAGCTCACACCATTTCCTGAATAATTGATGTACTGTCCGTTCACGCCAATTTCGCCTGCAAAAAACTGGTTATCCATCGCACTTAGAGAAGCCGGATTATTCGTAATTATATATCTGTTGTTGCGATAGGCGAGACCTGTTGACGCCATGCCACTTGTCCGGTTAACAATATTATCCGTAATATCTCCGAGGGCATGAATTGAATAAGGTTGATTATTAGTTTGGGTATAACCCGATGCGATTAGCAAAATGGTCAGAAAGATCGTGAGATAAATTCGCAAAGAAGTAAAATCCTTCAGGTTGGTCATATTAATAATATGAGGCATAATAGATTTTCAGAGAAATTTGATTTGACTTTTGCGCGTTGTATGAGTTACCGATCACCGCCCGGTTAAACATGGTATTGAAAGCAGCAGCCGGTGTTACTATAATCAGTCCGTTCTTTGAATTATTTTGCGCCCCCTGTGCTATGGCAGTCTGAATATATGATGTAATATCATAAGAATAATTTGTATTTGTTCCATACAAATAATCAATACTCAAATTTCCACTTCCTACGGGAAGCTGCGCGCCAATCGTATTGGCCGTGTTCGTTAACGAAAGATTTACAAGTGGCGGAAGATTATAAATCGGGCTATATGTTCCCTGCACCGGCTTTATTTCCAATGTTGCTTTCATGGTTGCCAGGTAATCAGGATAACTGGCCAGATTGCTGATTGTGGGGAAAAGAAGTTTTATATACAAACTGGTGATGGGTTGTAAGAAAGCCTCGTTACCGGAAGCAGTGGATGGAAGTTCGGGCGTCAACCTGTTTGCTTTCTCAGTTGGTGTTCCGGTGCGGTCTGCTGTTATCTGGTTAAACTGTGTAAACTGATTAACCACACCGAAGTCGGTAGATTTTTGTGTGACGACCACGCCTGGTTCATGATAAAATATACGAAGCATCATGGTATCCTTAAATCCATACACGGCTCCCGGACGACTTGTATCGGGATAAATGGTGAGACCTTTAAAATAACCCCTGAATATAGCAGGGTTTGTAATGGTATCAGGTTGTCTGTATAAAAGACCAAATAGTTGCTCGCCCAGGCTGTTTGGCATTTTAATTTTTATGGTATCACCGATACGTTGCGTTGTTAAACCGGCTGTGGGATTAATCCTTACGTCTACTGATCCAAGCGGTGTTGGATCGTATGGAATGGAATTATTATTATAAAAGAATTTTTGTATGCCTGGAAAATTCATAACCTGGGTCAACTGGCTTACCAGGAAGCGTTGTACTTGTGTGGTATCGCCGTAAAAAGTTCTGTTGATTCGTGTAATAAGCTGGATCGAATCATATACAGAATAATTTGTAATCAGCGGCAGAGGCGAAGGTATTCCAATATCCGTATAGCTCTGGGAAGTTATGGTGCCGAAATATGGATCTTTATATCGTCCGAGCAATTGCGCACTGGTGCCGGAAGTAGTGAATGAATCAAGAAAGACGGTCGAAACCTGAACGGCAAACGTATCTATTGTTAATACATTGGGTGTATTGGTACCGTTACCCAGATTTTGGAACGCAATCTCGGGTTTTGTACACCCAAAAAAGCAAATGAAACTGAGAAAGGTTAAATGAATTAATGAGGATCGGTTCCTGAATTGAAAATTTCTTGCCATGCTTATATTTTCCTGATTAAGGATCCGGTTTCGGACAATTGAAAAAAACTTACGGAGTTGAAGCAGTAAACCGTTTTTTCAGGTATCGGGTTGCACAAATTCATTTAATCGTCTTTCCGCAGTTTATAAAAGGGCAAAAGTATGTTTTTTGAATTCGATTAACAATTGAAACGCATTGAACGATTTGATAAATTTTTGTGAAATCCCCTGAATTGTCCGTATTTCGCGCTGCAAATAAAATACTTTTAGCGCTATAAAACACAGTATTCTCAATACAACAATATGAAGCGGATCTACTTTCGTTTACTTTCACTTTTCGTTTTAAGCACTTTGTTTTCCTGTCATTCCTCATCCATTCCTTATTCGCAAAGTGGTAACTGGGTCACCAAGTCCCAACTAAACGGACCAGCGAGGAGTGAAGCAGTTTCATTTGTGATTGATAATTTTGCATATGTCGGAACCGGTTGGGATGGTTTGAATACGCGATTCACTGATTTCTGGAAATATGATCCCGTTGAAAATGTTTGGTCACAGGTAACCAGCATGCCGGACAGTACCTATAGAAGTTCGGCTGTTGCATTTGCAACGGCAGGTAAGGGATTTGTTGGAACAGGTTATAACGGTTTCAACTATCTGAGTGATTTTTATGAATATGATCCGGCCACTGGTAACTGGACCAGAAAAGCAGACTTTGCAGGTGGCGCGAGATACGAATCTGTTGCCTTCGGATTGGGCGATCAGGGTTATGTTGGTACCGGGTTTGATGGCAATAACGCACTGAAGGATTTTTATCAGTATAATCCGGCCGCAGATACCTGGACAGATATCGGATTCAGTGGTAACAAAAGATTCGGAGCGGTTACATTTACCTATAACAACAAAGCATATCTCGTTACGGGTCAGAATAGTAGTGTTATGCAAACAGATTTCTGGGTCTTTGATCCGGCTTCCGATACGGCAAAATGGGCGCAGCTGCGTAATATCGCCAATACCAGCACCGATTCTTATGATGATTCGTATACAACCATTGTGCGATGGAATGGTTCGGCTTTTGTCGGTACTTCCCAGGGTCAACCTTATGCCTATATCAGTACCGGTGAAAATATCAGCAGTAATCTGACGACCTGGCAATATCATTTTCCAGATGGAACATCCAATGGTGACACATGGACGGAAAAGTCACCCTTTGAAGGACCTCCCACAACAGGAGGAGTTGGTTTTAGTTTATCCAGTACGACGGGTGGCGGAGGATATATAGCGACAGGAAGAAGCACAACCGGACAGACCGGTGCATCAGATTTTCTGCGTGAATTTTATCCTGACGAGACTTTGAATCCAAATGACAATTAGAAAAACTTATTCTCTCATAGCAATTGCCGCGCTGCTAATAAGCTTCGCGGTAATTTTTTTTAGCAGGTTCAAAGAACAGAATCAAAAAGTTTTTATTTATGCCGAACCGGTACAAACTGTTTATGGTTGGGGGTACAATATCATTGCCAATGATAAGGTTCATATAAAACAGGAATATATGCCGGCTGTTCCCGGTAAGCGGGGATTTAAATCGGCTGCTGATGCCATGCAGGTGGGTAATCTTGTTGTAAAAAAAATTATGGACAGTAAAATGCCGACCATTACGTTGCATGAACTTGACAGCATGGGCTTTTATAAAGATTCCATTGGTCATTGAGAAGAGTGAATCGCATGATCAGTTTCATTGCATGTAATAAATGAAAAAGCCGTTCTGCTGATTGCGGAACGGCCTTTTTAATTCGTTAAACCGGGGTAAATCAAAATGTAAACTTGATCATGAAGGAATTGATAACTTCAACAGGATCCGGATTTCAACGATACTGGTTTTGGTTTTCTTTGGATTTGGATTTTGCTTTCTGATTGGTTTTTTCGGACTTGGATGGTTTTTAGTTTTTCCAGGTTAGGATTCGGGGTTTTTCATTCGGTTTCAGGATTTCGGGAATTTGGTTTCTCAGGATTTGGTTTTTGTTTTTCGGACTTGGACGGTTTCGGTTTTTTCAGGGTCAGGATTTAGGGGTTAACGGGTTCGTTTTTCGTTTGGATTTGGTTTCTTCGATTTTTCAGGATTCGGATGAGATCTGCTTTTTTCGCTTTGACAATACAAAGATGCTCAGGAAGCCTTCCATTTTATAACTTATTCGATTAAGGCGATCAAACCTTCGATATTTGGTTAAAAAACAACGATTAAACGAAAATCCTCATTGCCGATTCCTCTTTCCTCAATACTTTTGCCCCTCTTTAAATACATCTAAATGAGACAAATCGCTTTACGGGAAGCATTGCGTGAGGCCATGTCAGAAGAAATGCGCCGGGATGACCGGGTATTTCTAATGGGTGAGGAAGTTGCCGAGTACAATGGTGCTTACAAGGTTAGCCAGGGAATGCTTGATGAATTTGGTCCGAAAAGGGTCATTGATACGCCTATTTCTGAATTGGGATTTACTGGCATTGGGGTGGGTGCTGCCCAAAACGGACTTCGTCCCATATTAGAATATATGACCTGGAACTTTGCCGTTCTGGCATTGGATCAGATTCTCAATACTGCCTCTAAAATGCTTGCTATGAGTGGTGGTCAGGTTGGATGTCCGATTGTTTTTCGCGGTCCTAATGGTTCTGCCGGACAATTAGGTGCCCAGCATTCAACGGCATTTGAAAGTTATTACGCCAATATACCCGGTCTCAAAGTTGTATCTCCCAGCAATGGATATGATGCCAAAGGACTTCTTAAACAAGCTATTCGTTATGAAGAGGATCCCGTGATCTTTATGGAAAGCGAAGTCATGTACGGAGACAAATTCAATATTCCGGAGGAAGAATATTATATAGAATTGGGCAAGGCGCTGGTGGTAAGGCCAGGCACAGATGTAACTATTGTTTCTTATAACAAAATGATGAAGGTTTCACTGGCAGCTGCAGAAGAACTTCAAAAAGAAAATATAAACGCAGAAGTAATCGACCTTAGAACGATTCGCCCCCTCGACTGGATGACGGTTCTGGAAAGTGTAAAGAAGACAAATCGTCTGGTGATCGTTGAAGAACAATGGCCATTCGCTTCCATTTCTTCAGAGGTGGCATACACCATTCAGAAAGAAGGATTTGATTATCTCGATGCACCGATCCGCCGAATTACTGCAGCCGATGCACCTTTGCATTATGCCGGAAACCTCGTTGCTGCTGCTATGCCTTCTATAGAAAAAGTGGTGCGCATGGTGAAGGAAGTGATGTATCTGAATAAATAATTCCTGAGAACGGGTATTAAATGGCTTCATATGAAAATGCTTTTCACCGTACTGTGTTTAGCTTGTTTCTCCTTACTATGCAAATCCCAAATCACTTACCAGCCTTCGGCCGAAAACCTGGCAGCCAGAAAATGGTTTGACAGTGCCCGCTTCGGCATGTTTATTCATTGGGGCGCTTTCAGTGTACCCGGAGACGGAGAGTGGGTAATGAATAACCGGAATATCACGGTTGCTGAATACAGCCGGTTGCAAACGATTTTTAATCCGGTTCGGTTTGATGCAAAAAAGTGGGTGTCGGCCGCCAAACGTGGCGGAATGCAATACATAACGCTGATTACGCGTCATCATGATGGATTCAGCGATTGGGATACCAGGCAATCGGACTGGAAAATCACGAATACTGACTGGAAGAAGGATGCTGTGAAACTTATTGCGGAAGAGTGCCAGAGACAGGGTATTAAATTATTTGTCTATTATTCCCTGTTGGATTGGTATCGCAGCGACTATCAATATGAAACAGGGCGTACGGGGCATGGTACCGGTCGAACCGCCAAAAGCGATTGGAACCATTATATCGCCTTCATGAAAGCCCAGTTAACCGAATTGCTGACTCAATACGGACCTATTGCCGGTGTCTGGTTCGATGGGTACTGGGACCAGCTTCCGAATGATCATGAAAAAATCAATAAACCGGCAGTTGACTGGCATCTGGAGGAGATTTATTCCATGATACACCATTTGCAGCCGCAATGTCTCATTGGAAATAATCATCATTTGAGTCCTATTTCCGGAGAAGACTTTCAAATGTTTGAAAAGGATTTACCCGGTGGCAACAGCACTGGTTTTGGCGGCGCATCGGTCTCCAGTCTTCCGCTGGAAACATGCGAGACGATAAATAATTCCTGGGGTTTTAATATCACGGACCTTCATTATAAATCCACCAAAGAATTGATCCGGTTATTAGTAAAGGATGCCGGCTTTGGTGCCAATCTGCTATTGAATATTGGTCCTCTGCCGAATGGAGAAATTCAGGAAGCTTTTACCGAAAGGCTGGATAGTATAGGAGTTTGGCTTTTGAAGAACGGTTACAGTATTTATGGTACAAAGGGTGGTTTTATAAAACCACAGGAATGGGGTGCCATTACTGAAAAAGAAAATCATGTTTTCATCCATTTATTCAAAACCGATGAGGAAGAATTTTTTATCAAAATGCCTTATGAAGTGAAAACGGCAACGATAGAAGGACATAAACTTTCCGTGAAACACCTGGATAATCAATATATCTCTATCGATTTGAAAAATATCCCTTTGGATCCGGTGGATGCGATTATCCAGCTGGAAGTGGTAAAATAAAGAACCCTGCCGTCAGCAGGGTACTTATTATTTAATGAATGGCTTTTAAAGCAGTTCCCATGACTACAAGGGAAAAATAGGCGAAGCCAATTAATACGAATCCAAAAACAGCCAATTTTACAAACACCTTGGCAGGTGTATTTACGGAATGGTCTAATTCCTGTTTCATAGGGTTAAATTTTAATCTGGTTTTTCTTAAAATATAGCGTTCACAAAATATAAAGAGAAACCGGTTCCTGCAACGTAATTTTACTAGGGTATACTCCCATTCCTTCAAAAAGGATTTGAAACCCTTCACACAAATACCCCATTATTCAACTAAATTGCGGGCTAATTGGCTGGAAATCCGGCCTTTATTTTTATAGAAACAAGAGACCATGTCGAATATTCTGATCATAGACGATGAAAAGGCAATCCGTAAGACACTCAGTGAAATACTCTCCTATGAGGGTTATAAAATAGACGAGGCAGGAGACGGTGAAGAAGGCTTCAGAAAATTCAGGGAAAAGGAATATGACGTTATTCTTTGTGATATTAAGATGCCCAAGATGGATGGCATTGAGTTCCTTGAAAAAGCAAAGGAATCGAATCCCGACCTTCCGATCATTATGATTTCAGGACACGGCACGATAGAGACTGCCGTTGAGGCTGTGAAAAAAGGAGCATATGATTATATTTCGAAACCACCTGACCTTAACCGGTTACTCATAACGATTCGTAATGCCATGGATAAAACATCCCTGGTTGCGGAAACAAAAGTTTTGAAAAGAAAGGTCAGTCGTGTGCAGGATATGATCGGTGAATCGACACCGATTCATAAAATAAGAGAAACCATAGAAAAAGTGGCACCTACCGATGCCCGTATACTTATAACAGGCGAAAATGGCGTCGGAAAAGAACTCGTTGCACGGTGGGTGCATGAAAAAAGTAACCGGGCCGCCGGCCCCCTGATCGAAGTGAACTGCGCTGCCATTCCCGGCGAACTTATAGAAAGTGAATTGTTTGGTCATGAAAAAGGTTCCTTTACTTCTGCAGTGAAGCAAAGAATCGGAAAATTCGAACAGGCGAATTCCGGTACTCTTTTTCTGGATGAAATCGGCGATATGAGTCCAAATGCGCAGGCCAAGGTTTTACGTGCACTACAGGAAGGTAAGATAACACGAGTCGGAGGCGACAAAGATATCAGCGTCGACGTGCGCGTTATAGCGGCAACCAATAAAGATTTGCTGAAAGAAGTGGACGAAAAAAATTTCAGGCTGGATCTTTACCACCGGTTGAGTGTAATTATTATTCACGTGCCATCTTTAAATGAAAGGAGGGATGATATTCCCTTACTGATTGATAAATTTCTACAGGATATCTGTAATGAATATGGCATTGCAAGAAAAGCGATTGATGATGAAGCGATTCGGGCACTTCAGGAATATAACTGGACAGGAAATATCCGGGAGCTTCGTAATGTGGTAGAACGCCTGATTATACTTTCATCAAAATCCATTAATCGCGAAGACGTGGCGAATTATGTATTACCAAAAAAATAACTTACTAAAAATTATGTAAATGTGCCGAACGGTTCAGCCCATACGATTAACCACTGTATTTTGAAGGCTGTATAAAATGGTACATTTGACCAAATCTAAAATCGCCTAAATGACTGCTCACCAGCTTCTGATTCTTATTTTAATTGCTCTTTCCTTATTCATTCTTCCAGCATTTGGTTTGTATTTTATGTTTAAAAAGGCAGGCGTTCCTGCCTGGAAAGGATTGGTGCCGGTGCTCAATTCGTATGAGATGGTCAAAATGAGCCAGCGGCCCATGTATTTGTTTTTTATACAATTTATTCCGATCGTCGGCTGGTTTTTTTCCCTGGCCATCCTGGTTGAATTTGTAAAGACATTTGGCAAGTTCCGGTTCTATCAACATGCCCTTACAGTATGTTCGGCCGGATTATATTTTTTATATGTCGGCCTAAATAAAAAAGATAAATTCATCGGTGCAGATGCAGCAAAAAAATATAAAAAGTCTGCCGCCCGGGAATGGATTGATGCCGGCATATTCGCGGTGGTGGCCGCGACGCTGATCCGCACATTCGTTTTTGAAGCGTATGTGATTCCTACGCCTTCGATGGAAAAGACCCTGCTGGTTAATGATTTTCTTTTTGTCAGTAAATTCAGTTATGGTCCGCGCATACCGAATACACCGATTGCCATGCCCTTTGTGCATCACACCATGCCTTTGTTTGATGTAAAATCTTATGTTGAATGGATTCATATTCCCTATACCCGGTGGTTTGCAGCGCCCGTGAAAAGAAATGATGTAGTCGTATTCAATTTTCCGGCCGGCGATACCGTGATCAATAAAGAAGGATATCAGTCAGAGCAGCCCTATTATGATGTGGCGCGGATGTTGGGAAATGGAGATATCAATGCAGGCCGCCCGCTTATTCTAAGTGACCCGGACCAGTATCCAATTATAGTACGGCCGGTCGACAAACAGGAAAATTATATTAAGCGTTGTGTTGGTATTGCGGGAGACACACTACAAATTAAAGACCAGGTGGTTTACATAAATGGTCAGGCCACTTCTCTGCCAGCATATTCCGAAACAAATTATATTGTTGTAACCGGTGGTCAGCAGCTGGATGAAACGGTGATGAAGGACGAATACGATATCGATATTAATAACGGAGAAGAATTTCAGCAGACCGGAGTGCCAAATCGCTACGCCATGTTGCTAACAGCTTTCGCACGTGATAAAATGTTAAAAAGCGGACTCGCAAAAAATATTACGCCTTACCTTGACAGTAGTAAAATGGTATATCCCTACGATCCCCAATATAACTGGACCAAGGACAACTATGGCCCGTTCTGGATACCTAAAAAAGGCACTACCCTGCCACTCAATGCATTTAATTATCCATTTTATGAAAGAGCGATTCGTGATTATGAAAAAAATAAACTGGAGATGCATGATGGGAAATTTTTTATCAATGACAAAGAATCCACCAGTTACACTTTCAAAATGGATTATTATTGGATGATGGGTGATAATCGCCATCAAAGTCAGGATAGCCGCTATTGGGGATTTGTTCCTGAAGATCATGTAGTCGGCGAAGCCTGGATGATCTGGATGAGTTGGAAGAACGGAGTTCGCTGGAGCCGCCTTTTTAAGAAAATCAGATAACATTTATTTTTCCGGATGAATAAAACCAGTATACATATTCCGGTTCAAATATTTCCAGATTTTGAAGCCCTTGAAGCCAACGATGCCGAGCTTTTGGAAGCAGCCCGCAAGGCAACTACCGGAGCATATGCACCTTATTCACAATTCAGAGTAGGAGCTGCTGTCAGACTGGAGAATGGACAAATCATAACAGGGTCTAATCAGGAGAACGCAAGTTTTCCCGCTGGAATCTGTGCTGAACGCGTGACAGTTTCTGCAGCTTCTGCCACTTTTCCAGGCATCGCGATGACGGATCTTGCCTTGACCTATATCAACGAATCAGGAAATAGCAGCCACCCCATCAGTCCCTGTGGCATATGCAGACAAACGCTGGCAGAGTATGAGCAACGTTTTGGGCGCTCAATGCGTCTTATCATGGGCGGATTTTCCGGCGAAATTTATATCATCAGCAGGGCAACGGATCTCCTGCCATTTGCGTTTAGTAGCCAGGAATTGAATGCCTGTTAAATATTGCATTAATATTGTATCCGTTATGAAAAAAATGTTCTTCGTATTGGTTGTTGTCGGAATAGTTATTTTTTTTGGATGTGGTAAAAATCTGCCGGATACACCGGCCTGTACGAATCTCTCTCCTAATGCAGATTCTTCCGCCCTATTGCAATATGCGCATGATTCTTCTATTCAGGTTACCCGGGACAGTTCGGGAATATTTTATAGGATCATAGACTCAGGGAATAATCTCAAACCGATATTTTCCTCAAATATCAGAGTTAATTATGTCGTCAGAACGATGTCGGGATATATTATTGATTCGGCGTCCAATTCAAATCTGAATGGTGTAGGGCTGTACGGGCTAATTCCAGCCTGGCAAATCGGGTTGCCAAAAATCGGAGTAGGAGGTGAAATCATTATGCTTGTTCCATCGGCCCTTGCTTATGGTTGCGCTGGATATCCGCCGGTTGTTCCATCAAATACTCCGCTGTATTTTGATGTCAAGCTGCTGCAGGTGAATTAGTTTTCCCTAACTTACGTTTCTAAAATTTTTAAAGTTATGAAACGTACTGCCACTGCAATCTGGAAAGGATCCGGAAAAGATGGAAAAGGAACACTGACCACACAAAGCAACACATTAAATAATACACAGTATTCTTACAAATCACGTTTTGAAGAAGGCGTGGGTACAAATCCTGAAGAGCTGGTAGCCGCGGCTCATGCCGGATGTTTTGCAATGGCACTCAGTTTTCAATTACAGGCAATGGGCGTTACACCCGATAGTCTGGATGTGAACGCGGTCATAACGTTAGACCCTCCGACGAGTTCCATCACTTCTTCTGCGCTGACATTGAAAGCGAAAATACCAGGTATCACACAGGAGCAATTTACGAAAGCATATGAAGCTGCAAAAACGGGTTGCCCCATCAGCAAGCTCCTGAACACAAATATTACACTGGATGCGACACTTGTTTAGCAGAATGCTCAGGATATGAATGCCCAAAATAAAAAACTTCATGATGGCTTTTGACAGTCATCAATTTTGAAAAACTATTCTCCTTTGTGATGAAAATAAAAAACAAGAATACGAGAAGAGATTTTCTGAAAACAACTTCATTGGCTGCCGCCGGATTTTTCATAGTGCCCAGACATGTACTGGGACGTGGGTTCATTGCTCCCAGTGACAAATTAAATATTGCCGGAGTAGGTGTGGGCGGACGGGCGGAGACAAATCTTCCCAAGGCATTCAATAACGGCTCCGATAATATTGCGGCACTTTGTGATGTGGATGACAGAAGATCGGTGAATGCCAGAACAAAATGGCCAAAGTCTCCTTACTATAGGGATTATCGGGTAATGCTCGAAAAAGAGGGTAAAAATATTGATGCGGTGATGATAACCACACCGGATCATATGCATGCACCGATTGCTATGGCAGCTATGGAAATGGGTAAACATGTGTATGTTGAAAAACCACTTACACATGATATTTACGAAGCGAGGATGCTCACAGCCGCTGCAAAAAAATATAAGGTTGTCACCCAGATGGGAAATCAGGGAGCTTCCGGGGACGATATCCGTCTCATAGAAACGTGGTTGCAGGATGGGTTATTGGGAGATGTTCATACTGTACATGTATGGACTAATCGCCCTACATGGCCTCAGGGAATTGCAACACCGACGGGTCAATTCGAAGTTCCGCAGGAGCTGGACTGGAATCTTTGGCTGGGGACTGCTCCACAACGTAATTACAACCCGGCATTTCTTCCCGCGATCTGGCGAGGATGGGTGGACTATGGTTCCGGATCACTCGGAGATATGGGTTGTCATTTTATCGATTCGCCCTACCTGGCATTAAAACTGGGTTATCCGATTTCGGCTGAAACCAGCATCGGATCGGTTTATAGTGGCTATTTTAAGGAAGTCATCAACACTGATGGTTTTCCTCCTTCCGCAAAAACATACATTCATTTTCCCCAACGAGGCCAGATGGTTCCAGTAAAAATGATTTGGTATGATGGCGGAATATTACCTGAGAGACCTGCTGAACTTTTACCGGACGAGGAAATGAGCAAAGTTGACGGGGGAATGATTTTCGAAGGTACCAAGGGAAAGCTGATGGCAGGAAAATTTGGTGCGAATGCAACGTTATTGCCAACAAGTCTGATGAAGGACCGCGTGATGGCCAAGTCAAAATTTCCACTGGTTGAAGGAAGTACAGAAGGACATCAACAGCAATGGGTGAAGGCATGCAAAATCGGGTATGGGGCATATACGAGTTCAGACTTTGCAGTTGCCGGTCCGCTGACTGAAACTGTGCTGATGGGTAACCTGGCTGTTCGAAGTTATCAATACAGCGAAAATGACGGTAAAGGAAATATAGTATTTCCCGGACGTAAAAAATTACTCTGGGATGGAGAAAAAATGGAAGTCACGAATTTTGCTCCGGCAAATCAATTTGTGAAACGTCAATACAGATCTTACTAAGCCTAAACCAAAAGGCGTAAAGCTTAACGCAAGTTTTTAAGTTTTTTATCCATTACAAAAAAATTATATCGCAAAACACATGAAGACCAGAGAAAATAAATCGAGAAGAGATTTTTTAAAAACAGGTTCACTGGCAGCAGCCGGTTTTTTTATTGTACCAAGACACGTCATGGGACGTGGATTTATTGCTCCCAGTGACAAACTCAGGATTGCCGGTATAGGTGCCGGTGGAAAAGGAGAGAGTGACTTGTCTGAATTTTCCAAAAGCCCAAATGCTGATATCGTATTTCTATGCGATGTAGATGACCGTCAGATAAAAAAATCAGTCGATCGTTTCCCTAAAGCAAAAAGATATTATGACTGGCGTGAAATGCTTGAAAAAGAACATAAGTCAATTGATGCTGTTTCGGTTTCCATACCAGACAATGGACATGCCGTTGCTGCACTGGCTGCAATGCAACTCGGAAAACATGTGTATGTTCAAAAACCTTTAACGCATGATATTTATGAGGCAAGAACATTAACCGAATCAGCCAAAAGATATAAAGTAGTAACTCAAATGGGTAACCAGGGTTCGTCCGGAGACGGGGTTCGTACTATGCAGGAATGGTATCGTGCGGGCATTATCGGGGATGCAACTGAAATAAAAGTTTGGACTAACCGCCCCATCTGGCCGCAGGGGATGGGTACGCCCAAAAGCACTGATCCTGTACCGCAGGAATTAAAATGGGATCTCTGGCTGGGTCCGGCACAGGAACAAACATATCATAAAGAATATGTTCCATTCAGCTGGCGCGGTTTCTGGGCTTTCGGAACAGGTGCCCTGGGCGATATGGGTTGTCACTTAATAGACCCCGCGTTCAAAACAGTGGGACTTGGTTATCCCAATTCAGTGGAGTGCAGTCAGGTTTCCATATTTGAAAAAGCGTGGACGCCGGAGTACTTTCCGGAAAGTTGTCCGGCTGCATCTTCTGTCATTTTAAATTTCCCCGGAAAGAATGGAAAGCCGGATGTAAAAATGCACTGGTTGGATGGCGGCATCCTTCCCCAACGGCCTGAAGAACTCGGGGCTGATGAGCAATTCGGTGATAATGGAGGAGGTGGTGTTTTGATTATTGGTACAAAAGGAAAGATCATGTGCGGCACTTATGGCAGTGATCCGAAACTTCTTCCGACATCTAAAACAAAAGATGTAAATATTCCACAAACAATTGCCCGTGTACCGGAAGGACATTATGTACAATGGATTAATGCCTGTCTTGCAGGTTACGGACAAAAGGAAGTCAGTTCTCCTTTTGAATATGCGGGACCGTTAACAGAAACTATCCTGATGGGAAATCTCGCGCTCAGAACATGGAATATTCGTGTTGAGAAAGCAACGACGGGCAATTCAGGCAGAACTCAGTATACATATCCCGGAAGAAAAAAGCTGATCTGGGATGCTGTTAATATGAAGATCACAAATTTTGATGAAGCCAATCAATTTGTAAAACGAGAATACAGGAAAGGATGGTAATAATTATTAATGATTAGTGATTAATTATTAATTATTGAATCTGTTCCTTGTCAAGCCATCGCAATTGCGTTCTTAGAAAATGAACTGATGATGTCCAACATTAATTCATTTCTGATGGTGCCAACTTCAGACATGTCCGGTACCCAGAATTTAATTTCAAAATTGACAGCGTTATTTGCAAATGTGTCGACAGTCACCGCAGGTTTTGGATCCCGCATGATTTTCTGATTTTTATTTAATTCATCTAAAACAAGATCCCTTGCCTTGCGAAAATCTGACTGATAGGGAATGCTGAGTGAAATTTTTATTCTTTTGTTCCGGTTGTGCATTGTCCAGTTAATCAGTTGCTGGGACAATAGATCTCCATTGGGTACGATAATATTTGCGCCTTCGCCATTGCTAATTTGACTGGATCTAACACCGATTTCCTGCACTGTTCCGGTTTTTCCCGAAATCTCAATGGTGTCCCCGATTTGAATGGGTCTTTCGAATGCAATGATAATTCCCGACACCAGGTTGTTTACGAGGTTTTGCAGTCCAAAACCAATACCCACGCCAAGTGCGCCAATCAAAATAGATATTTTATCAAGCGGAATTCCTGCTGCGGCAACAGCAATAAGAAATCCGGCTGTCCAGATACTGATTCTCACGATCAATGCAATAGAACCCAGCTTCGTCTTTTTTTGAGGGCCCGGGTTATGGCTTTCATCGAAAAAGAAATTGACGAATTGAGACAAAACGGAGGAAATCCATATGATCAATATAAAAAGTAGTCCGCTTGCATAAGAAAAATTGATACTGCCTATTGTTCTTGGTTTGTTAATGAAAAACATCATGATGTCGCTGAATCGGTCATAAACCGTCAGGTTTTTTAAAATAGACAATATCCAGACAAAAATGGCAACAATCCAAAGCACATTACGCAGCTTATTTTTCAAGTCGACGAAATTCAGGAAAGCAAAAAACCGATTGTGAAAAACTTCAGATTGTGTATAAACCGCGTCCACCAGTATCGAACAGCAAACTTTCAATGTAACTGCCAGGATGAGACAGTCGATCGCACTAAAAGCAAAGAGTTTTGAAAGCGTAACCCTTCCGGCCAGGTTATAACCAATTGAAAAGATGATCTGAATCAGCGTGATGAACAAAACCCATTTCCGGGCTTTTGAATCTTCGAGGTTTTTAAAAATAATTGTTTTCTTTCTTAGCATCCAGATGCATAAGGACAGCAATGAGAGGCCTCCGATCATGAGTCCCCATCTTTCGCCGTAAGCTGAATCCAGCAGCAGATCATCAATTGCAAAAGCGACCCAAATGATCGATACGCAATACAAAATGAATTTTCCTGCTTTTGTAAGATAGAAAGAAAGTAAAATGGACAAGAGGGATAATCGTATGAATTCATTCAGATGCACGTAGGCTGCGGGCGCACTTGCATAAGCGAAAGATCCATAAGTAAACAAAAGTAATAAACTGGAAAGTATAGCGGATTTTTTCAGAAAAGTGAGATTTCTCAGGATCGATTCGTTGTCCGGTTTCCTGCGAACGACATGAAATGTAATCAGGAACCAGATCAGGAGTAAAACCCAAATAATAATGTTGATGGTTCTTGTATCCCAGGTGGTCGCCATAAATATTTTGATCACCCGCAATGACCGCGTCAGACTGTCATTTAAGATATCCCAAATGGATACATCATAATCTGTTGAACAAAATGCCAAAAATGGCGACTCTTCCTGTTTCCACATGGCGTGACCGATGGCCTGTTGCCGGTCATCGATAGTGGTTTGAAGATCTTTAACCAATAAAAAATTTATTGAAACACGGTTACGCAGCGTATTTATTTTTATTGCCGCAGTATGATACACTGAATCCAGTGACAGAGACCGCTCATAAACAGACCTCATTTCACCATGCAGAATCTGATTTAGCGAATCATTTAATAAACTGCTGTCATGTTTTACTGTACGTATTCGTTCATGTATGCCATTTAGCTGATCAATATAAAAATCGAATGTTTTTTGCCAGTCAGACATTGTCTCGCGCGATTCACCCAGCAAAACGGAGGCGGTATTCAGACTTCGGAGGTTGAGCGGATTATCGTTTCGTTCGAGTTTGTTATGAAGATAACTTAAACCCCGTTCCATTTTTAAAAGAGACGGAAGCATGCCTGTTGTATCCAGTTTTTTTTCGAAGAAATTTTCCGCACGGTTCAGACTGAAAGAATAGGTCTCAACCTTATTCACCATATTCGGGACTGTTGTATCCCTGATTTCCTTTTCGTTCAGAATAGAATCGGAGATGCGGCTATTCAAATCGAGAATCGCGGTATCAATTTTTGGCCGGTGTTTGACACGTTTTTTTACCTGCCCATTTGCAATGCAGAAACACAGAGAAAATAAAATGAAGTTGAAAATGGCTTTTAGCCGGTATTTAACGGGCATAACAGCTGAATTTTTAGCCAAATTACAGTAATTGCAGTTGAAGACCAGGAGTATAAATGCAGACTGAATGCCAGCTATTCGCTCAACATGCGTGAAAGCATGAGTAATTCGGTTTTTTTATACAGATTAAACTCATTGTCAAAACACTTGCTGAATTCTTCCAGAAGCGATTGCATGATCCGGATATGATTGGAGGGTTTGAAATGAATATCTGAAGGAGTAATAGCAATTCTGTTAAAATAATTCATCACATCCTTTTGGGTGAATACCTGACCGCTCATAGGATCAATGAAAAATTCAATGCGGTCAATGGCTGGCTTGTTATTATCTTCTCCGGCCAGTTCCGGCTTTATATATGCCAGTACAAATTGCCGGGGAATGTTGATGGCTTTTACGGGTATGTCCAGCAATTCGCTCAGCAGCAGATAAACGATTCCGTTGATAATGGTATTTCCTCTTTTGGTTTCTATTACTTTATGTATCAGAAATTCATCCGGATGCTGATATCCGACCTCCGTACCCTTCAAATTGTAGTAGCCATAAATAATGCTGGTGAGCACGTTTACCTGTTCCAATGGAGTCAGATAAGTATTTAGTTCGAGCCAAATGTTTCGGCGAAGCTTTTCAATTTCTTCGAGCACCGGGCTCGTAGCCAGATCCGGATATTGGAATTTGGATACCAGGAGACTGGCTGTCAGCAAATCATGATAACTACTTGTTTTCCATCTTTGAAAATCTTCCGTCAGGTCGCGATAATGCAATCTGTGAATGAGCATTTCTATTCTCTCCTGGATCGTATCCTGTAGTGTATTTTCCCAGAGATATTCCAGGTTGGGAATGATTCCTCTTCCATAACTAATTATCCGGTTGCTGACCGTAGTAAAAACTTCTTCATCCGGATCATCTATCAGATGAAGCAATGCTTTTATTTCTTTTGATTCCTGCATGGGGTGGATGATTTTTTCTTCCGGCGGTATACAGTCAGGGTTAACGGGATGAATATCGCAGAAGTTAAAAAAAATGCAATGACAATCTTATCCACAAATCCTTTCCGGATGTTTA
>DASXNJ010000242.1:0-5263 GCA_036495145.1 Puia sp. | reverse complement strand
CCCCATCATACAAACCAGCAATTTCAGGGTAAATACCGTAGCAGAGTTAAAAAAATTATTTGCCGACGAATATTCCGGATATCTCTATAGCAGGGGATTAAATCCTACGGTCGATATTTTAAGAAAAAAGCTGGCCGCACTGGATGAGGCCGAAGACTGCCTGGTTTTTAACAGCGGCGCCGCGGCTATTTTTGTTGCTGTGCTTGCAAATGTAAACGCCGGCGATCATATCATTTCAGTGGAAAACCCATATAGTTGGGTAAAACGTATGTTTGATTTGATTTTTAAAAGATTCGGCGTTGAAACGACCTATATAACCGGAACTGAAATCGAGCAATTTGAAAAAGCGGCGAGACCAAACAGTCGGTTTATATATCTGGAAAGTCCGAACTCATGGACCTTTGCAATTCAGGACATGGAGAAAGTTTCTGCTTTCGCGAAAAGACACGATATGATTACGCTGATGGATAATTCCTACTGTACACCTCTGTATCAGAAACCGATACTTGCAGGTATTGATATCAGTATGCAAACGGCTACAAAATATATCGGAGGACACAGTGATACGCTGGGTGGTATTCTGTCCGGCAGTCGCCAAATGATAAAAAAAATATTTGACTGTGAATATATGGCTGTGGGTAGTGGAATTCAACCTTTCAATGCCTGGCTACTGATCAGAGGTTTGCGTACATTGGACACGCGACTGGACCGAATATCAGCAACCACCCGGGAAGTGCTCAACTTTCTAAAAGGTCATCCCCAGGTGGAAACAGTTTTATTTCCGATGGATGAGTCATTTCCTCAATATGACCTCGCCCGGAAGCAAATGAAAAATGCCTGTGGTTTGATCAGTTTCTTTGTAAAATCAAAGGGAAGAGAGCAAATTGTGCGTTTTTGTGAAAATCTGAAACATATCATGATGGCCGTTAGTTGGGGAGGGCATGAATCTCTGATTTTGCCCCGCTGTGCCGGTTTGGAGAATGCTGAGTTTGATGCCGGAATCAGGGAACACCGGATGCTTCGATTATATATCGGATTGGAATCCGCCGGGTACCTTATCGGGGATCTGGATCAATCTTTCCGTTCATCATTCTAACTCCATTTTAGGCTTTTTTTGATTGGGAATGACCATGGATTCTTTATTTTAGCAATAATTCTAACCGCCCCCTTCCCAAAACTAGGGGCCAGCAGGGCCTTCCTTAAAATAGTTTCATGAGAATTATCAAGATAATCACCTTATTCCTTCCCGTACTAAATTCCGTCACTAACCTCGCTGGCCAGGATAAATGGGATCTTCGACGTTGCGTTGAATACGCACTGACCAATAATATATCCATTAAGCAGGCAGATATCGATTCCCGTACATATAAACTGTATTATGACCAGGCCAAGGGAAACCAGATGGGTGCCCTGAACGCGGCAACGGCGCTCGGATTAAACTTTGGCCGATCCATCAACCAGACCACAAATGTTTATACGAACACGGAAGGTCTGTCACAGTATTATAACCTGCAAGCCAGTGTTACTCTTTTTAATTGGTTTGCTTTGCGGAGGGCGGTCGAATCCAATAAGTTTAGTTATGAGGCCCAGGTAGTCAATATTGATAAAATAAAAAATGACATTACACTGAATGTCGCGGCGGCCTATCTTTCTGCATTGTTGGCGAAACAACAGGTAACGCTTGCAAAAACCAAGATTCAGTTGACTGAACAGCAGCTGTTAAATACCAGGGCGCTTGTAAACGCAGGCTCGCTTCCTGAGTTGAATGCTGCCGAACTGGAAGTCCAGTTTGCTACTGATACGGCGTCTATTATTTCTGCCCAGGAAACATATGATATTGATAAACTCCAGTTGCAGGCGATTCTGAATCTGGATGCCGCAGCTCCATTCGAACTGGACACACCGCCTGTGGAAACTATTCCGGTTGAACCTATTTCGTCTCTTCAACCCGACATCGTTTATTCGATTGCGATCGGAACATTTCCCCAGCAAAAAATAAACGATCTGCGCATAAACTCAGCGTTGAAAAATGTCGATTACAATAAAGGTCGTTTATACCCGACACTTTCTGCTTATGGTGCGTTGGGTGATAATTTTTTCAACGACCTCCGTCAGGTAAATTTTCAACCCATTATTACTCCTACCAATGGATATGCGCTCAATCCCGGCAATAATGATCAATATCAGGTCTTCGTTCCAAATGTAAATACAACCTACAGCAGTCAGCCATTCTATAAGGCTTTTAATGGCTATGGAGATCAATTGAGTAATAACTTTGGTCAGCAGGTGGGCCTGCAGTTAAACATTCCGATTTTCAACGGAAATACTGCACGAATCAACTATAAAAAAGCCCGGCTGAATGTGGCTACGGCCAAATTAAACAAGGATAATGACCTGCTTACATTGAAACAGGGAGTATACCAGGCATATTATAATGCAGTAGCCTCCCTTCAGAAATTCGAATCCAATAAAAAAGCGGTGGTTGTTGCAGAAAAATCATTCGATCTCGCAACCAAAAGATATGAAATCGGGATGCTGAACACGATAGATTACTTAACCAATCAAAACAATTTATTCACGGCCCGTATCAATGTGCTCATAGCCCAGTATGATTATGTTTTCCGCATAAAAGTATTGGAGTATTATAAAGGGTTAGGTATTAAATTATAAAAAAATTACCACAACAACCTCGTATGAACAAGAAGCTGGTTTGGATCATTGTTAGCCTGGTAGTACTTATACTGTTGCTCGTCATATTAAAAAAAGCCGGCGTAATTGGAAAAGAGGAAGGGGTCAAAGTATCCGTTGAAAAGGCAGGACGGCATACAATTACTGAAACAGTCACTGCCAGTGGAAAGATATATCCTGAAGTTGAAGTCAAAATGAGTTCTGATATATCCGGAGAAATAGTTGAGTTGAATGTGGCTGAAGGAGATAGTGTGCGAAAAGGACAGCAGCTTGCCAAGATATTTGCTGATATTTATTCTAACCAGCGTAACCAGGCAGCGGCCCAGGTAAATCAGCAGCAGGCCATGGTGGATAATTCGAAAGCCCAACTGCCAGGACTGAAAGCCAGTATGGATGCCGCTCAGGCACAGTATGACCGGCAGAAAACCCTTTTGGCGCAAAAAGTTATTTCCCTTTCAGAATTTGAGACGGCAACCACCAGTTTAAGAACAACCCAGGCTGCTTATAATGCTGCCCTGCAAAGTGTGAACATGAATATGGCGTCGGTCTCCAGCGCAAAGGCCAACCTCGCAATAACTGCCGAAAATGTGAACCGTGCAAGCCTGACTTCACCCATCAACGGAGTGGTCTCCCTGCTCAGTGTTAAGAAGGGAGAACGAGTAGCCGGGAATCAGATGACTGCAGGTACTGAAATAATGCGCGTTGCAGATATGAGCAAGATTGAAGCAGTAGTAGACGTGGGTGAAAATGACATCACGAAAGTGCATCTGGGCGATACGGCCATTGTAGAAGTGGATGCTTATAATGGCAGGAAATTCAAGGGTGTAGTTACACAGATCGCCAGCAGCATCGTGGCATCGGCAGCTTCCACTTCGAGTTCTACCACAAACGATGTCACAAATTATAAAGTTCACATCCGCCTGGATCCCGCCAGTTATAAAGATTTGATGGATAATAAAAGACCCAGGAGCCTGGTATTCCGTCCGGGTATGACCGCAAGTGCTGATATTGAGACAAAGACACACAGAGATGTTCTGTCAGTACCCATCAATGCTGTAACAACCAGAGAAAAAACAGCGGGCGCAACAGCCGCTGCCAAGGACAGAAAACCGGTGGAAGATAATATGGGGGATATGAAAACAACTGTTCCGATCGGCGATTTAAATGAAGTAGTCTTTCTTTTACAGCCCGATAAAACGGTTAAACAGGTGTCTGTTAAAACCGATATCCAGGACATTAATAATATCGAAATTGTAAGTGGATTGAATCCCGATGATCAGGTGGTTACCGGTCCTTACGGTACAGTGAGTAAAATTCTCAACAATGGTTCTAAAGTAACTGTTGTGGACAAAGACAAGTTATTTGAGGTAAAGAAATGATCCGGCCTTTTTATCACTAAAATGCAGGATTCAATGCGATTTGGAATTTTAGGAAGCGGTAGTTGGGGAACGGCCCTTGTCAAAATTCTGACAGATAATAACCATACGGTAAACTGGTGGATAAGGAATACGGCAATCATTGATCATCTCAGGAAAAAAAATCACAATCCTCATTATCTCAGTTCAGTTTATTTTGATATAAACCGTCTTCACATCAACCAAGATCTGGAAAAGCTGATCAGAGATTCAGATTGTATCGTAATCGCCATCCCTTCTGCTTACATAGAACAAATCTTTCAGCAACTGCCATCAGAGATTTTTGAAGAGAAAATAGTACTCTCTGCGGTTAAGGGAATTCTTCCGGAGAGAAATCTACTGCTGAATGATTACCTCAGCCAGCAGTTTCGATTGGGAGGCGATCGGTATTTTACGGTTATGGGTCCCTGTCATGCCGAAGAAATTGCGGCTGAAAAATTATCATATCTCACTTTCTCGGGATATTCTGTTACCACAACTGAGGAAATTGCGTCTAATTTCTCAACCGACTATCTTAACACGATTACTAATAATGATATCTATGGCGTTCAGTATGCGGCAGTACTCAAAAATATTTATGCCCTGGGTGCCGGGATGGCGCATGGACTGGAATACGGCGATAATTTTTTGAGTGTTTTTATTGCCAATTGTGCGGATGAAATGGCTGGTTTCTTACTGAAAGCGGGTATTAGCCATGTCGAAGTAGGCATCCATGAGCTGGCGGTATCCGTAGATGCAAAGAAGAGTGCGAATTACGCAGCTTCTGTCTATCTGGGTGATCTGCTGGTAACCTGCTATTCCTTATTTAGCCGAAACCGTATGTTTGGAAATATGATCGGGAAGGGATATTCGGTAAATGCAGCCAAACTGGAACTAAATATGGTTGCTGAAGGCTATAATGCCAGCCAGTGCCTTTACCGGCTCAACCAACATTTTAAAGCTGATATGCCTATTTCTGACACGATCTACAAAATCCTATGGCAAAATGTTAATGTCAGGGAAGGCTTTAAACGAATAGAGCTTTTGCTGGTCTGATTTTTTAAATAGACAGATTATGACACCGCTTTCTTATCAGGGTTTTGGATTCACAGCTATCCTGGTGATGGTGGGGATCCTTTCAGCAGCTCATCTGCTGAGGTTCCTGAAAGAACGGTTTTATC
>DASXNJ010000241.1:0-5250 GCA_036495145.1 Puia sp. | reverse complement strand
TGCAGGGCTTTTGATACCAGAGGAAGAGGCGGCGCCGTTGCGGGAGAATGAATTTTTTGAGAAAGTTCTCATCATCGCGCTGCTTCCGGCAAAAAAGGGCGTGCGTTGATGAAGGGAATCCGGTTGAATATTCAATACGTTCAAATTTCCGTTTGTTGCCTGACCGCCGGCTATATCCAGAATAAAGGCAAACGGATTGCATTCATATACCAGTCTGAGTTTTCCTTTCGGATATTGTGCCGTGGCCGGATATAAAAAAATTCCACCCTTCAAAAGATTCCGGTGCAGATCGGCCACCATGCTTCCGGTATAGCGATGAGTGCATGGATTACCTGAATGATTTGATCCATACTGACAGGACCCGATGTATTGTTTTACTTTTTCATCATAGTCATAATAATTTCCGTGGTTAATCGAATAAATGTTTCCATCCCGGGGACATTTGATATCCGGGTGGCTCAAAGTAAATTCTCCCAAACCAGGATCCAGGGTGAAACCGTTCACTCCTCTTCGTGTTGCATAAACGAGCATCGTGGATGGACCGTAAATAATATATCCGGCGGCCACCAGGTTTTCTCCTTTTTGTAAAAAATCCGCACGATTGCAGGGTGAACCAGTTTCAGTCAGGCGACGGTAAACACCGAAAATAGTTCCGATCGAAATATTCACGTCAATATTGCTGCTGCCATCCAGGGGATCCATCACTACCACGTATTTGGATTGATTGCAAATCTCTTCGTCAAAACAAATAAAATCATCCAGTTCCTCCGAGGCCATTCCCGCGCAACTCACACCGCGTTGAAGCACGTTCATGAAAGTGGCATTTGCAAATGCATCCAGCCGCTGCACAGATTCTCCCTGAACATTCAGTTGTCCGGTATCTCCCAGTATATCTGCCAGACCGGCTCTGTTTACCTCGACATTTACGCGTTTGGCCGCGAGCGCTATATCGCGTAACAGATTACTAAATTCTCCGGTTGCCTGCGGAAGCAGCCGGAGTTCCTGTTTTCTGAATTCTTCCAGAGTGAGGATGGTGCGATTGATCATCATATCAAAATATTTTCTTCCAGTTCAACAGCCTTCCGTTTATTTTCGATGGCGTGAATGGCCCGGATTGTTTTTATAACAGAATCGGGTGTAACAGAAATCGAATCAATACCTTCTTCCACGAGGAACTGTGCAAAATCCGAATGATCGGATGGCCCCTGACCGCATATGCCCACTTTGACATTCGAAACTTTCGCCTGACGTATCAGCATTTTTAACATCCGTTTCACGGCGACGTTGCGTTCGTCGTAGAGATGCGCAACAAGTGCTGAATCCCTGTCCAGGCCCAACGTGAGTTGGGTAAGGTCATTGGAACCGATGGAAAATCCGCTGATATGTGCAGCAAATTCCCTGGCCATTAAAATATTCGAAGGCAGTTCCGCCATCAGAAATAATTCCAAACCTGCTTTCCCTTTTTCCAAACCATATTCCGACATGATCTGTTTCACTTTGATCAGTTCCTCTACGGTCCGGCAGAAAGGAATCATCACGGCCACGTTGCTCAGACCCATTTTTTCCCGCACATGGGCAATTGCCTTACATTCAAGACCAAATGCTTCCCGATAAGATTCAGAATAATATCTTGACGCGCCACGCCAGCCGATCATTGGATTCTCTTCGGCCGGTTCAAAATGTTCCCCACCTACCAGGTTCCGGTACTCATTGGTTTTGAAATCGGAAAAACGAACGATTACCGTATTCGGATAAAATGCAGCGGCGATCTTTGCGATGCCAAAAGAAAGTTTCTGAATAAAAAACTGTTCTTCATTTTCAAAACCGCGAATGGATGACTTGATATGAGTGGACAAAATTTCATCCTTTAATTCTTTATGTCTGAGAAGCGCCATCGGATGAATGCCAATGTAATTATTAATGATGAATTCTTCGCGGGCAAGTCCCACGCCGGCATTTGGAATATTTGAGAAGCGAAATGCCAGAGAGGGTGATGCAACATTCAACATCATTTTGGTATTGATCTCCGGCAGTTCATCAAGACTTGTTTCAACAATATCAAATGGAAGCGATCCTGCATATAAAAATCCTTCATCTCCTTCACTGCAGCTGGCTGTTACTTCCATACCGTCTGCCAGTAATGTGGTTGCATTGCGGCAGCCCACAATAGCAGGTACACCCATTTCGCGGGCGATGATCGCCGCGTGACATGTTCGGCCTCCTTTATTGGTGATGATGGCAGAAGCTTTTTTCATAATGGGTTCCCAGTCGGGATCCGTCATTTCGGTTACCAGTACGTCCCCTGCTTTGAATTCATTTCCATCTGTCAGACGCTTATCCAAAGAATACATGATTTTTACCCGGCCGCTTCCGATCTGATCGCCCACTGCAATGCCTTTCAGAATCGGTATCTGCTGATGTGACTGCATAACATATTCCCTCAGTTTGGAATGATCCTTTCGTGAATGAATGGTCTCCGGTCTGGCCTGAACAATAAAAAGTTCCTGCGTCATTCCATCCACTGCCCATTCAACATCCATCGGGCACCATTGCCCTTTCAAACGGGTATAATAATTTTCAATGATTATAACCCATTTAGCCAGTTGCATGATCTGCTGATCGTTCAGACAAAATTTATTCTGAGCGGATTTTTCAACCGGTATAATTTTTACCCGTTCATCCGGATCATCTCCATACACCATCATCTGATCCTTCAACCCCAGTTTCTTTTCAATAATCGGAACATATTGATCGTTGAGCAATGGTTTAAAAACAATAAACTCATCCGGAGAAATACTTCCCTGTACGATCAATTCACCCAGACCAAAAATGCCATTGATTACCACGGCGTCTTTAAATCCGGATTCCGTATCCAGAGAAAATGCGACGCCGGAGCTTCCCAGATCAGAGCGTACCATTTTCTGAATACATACAGAAATGCCAATGGCAAAATGATCAAATCCGAAACTGTGACGATAGCTGATGGCCCTGTCCGTAAATAAAGAAGCAAAACAATTTCGTACGGCGTCCATGATGGCAGCCGGCCCACGTACATTCAGATAGGTTTCCTGCTGACCTGCAAAACTTGCATCCGGCAGATCTTCAGCGGTCGCTGAGGAGCGAACGGCGACATCTGTTATCTCCTGTCCGTATTCTGATGAAAGTTTGTAATAAGCTTCGATAATCAGGTTGCTTAAAGCGGGTGGGAATTTGGTGTTCCGGATCATATTACGGATCTGCAGACCGGCCCTCCTCAATGATTCCATATTATCATAATCAATTTCCGCAATCAGGGAACTGATTTTATCTGCCAGCTGATTGTAAGAAATAAAAGTCTGGTAGGCATCTACTGTTATGATAAAACCTGCCGGGATCCGGATGCCCAGTTTGCAGAGGTTTTGAATCATTTCCCCCAGTGAGGCATTCTTACCACCAACCTTTTCAATGTCACGGATACCAGCCTGTTGCAGACCGAGGATGAATTTATTTTCCATATACGACTGAAATTTTTTTCAAAAGTATAAGATGGACGCTCCAGGCCATGGCTCCCATTTGACCTATTTTTGTACTATCTTAACCTGTATTTGGTGTACTAATGACATCATGTGTACATATGATACAAGTGTAATAAATACATAATATAAAAACTGACCGGCAATGAAACCTCATTTATTGAAAATTCCAAAGGAGGCCGGGCATTCATTCAGTGTACGCTATGATGTGGTTTCATTTTTTTATAACAAATGGCATTATCACCCCGAACTGGAACTGGTGTATATCATTGATGCCTCAGGAAGACAATTTATCGGTGACAGCATTCACCATTTTAAAAATAATGATCTGATACTGGTTGGCTCCAACCTGCCACATCTTTGGCACTGCGATGAAAAATTTCTTGAGAAAGGCTCCAAACTGAAAGTAGAAGCCATCATCGTACATTTTTTGCCTGATTGTTTCGGTGTGGAGTTTTTCAAAATGCCAGAGAACAGGGCGCTGCTCAATCTTTTTCAAAAAGCGGAGATGGGCATCCGCATAAAAGATCACTCGAGGGATATCGTTTGTGCGATGATGCGGCGGCTGGTGACGGCAAAAAACAGTGAACGCATTATTCTGCTTTTGCAGATACTGGAAACCATCGCCTGTTCAGAACAAACAAAAACCATTTGCAGTGAGGGGCTTAGTTTTCAATACAGTCAGTCGGAGGCAAACCGGCTAAACAATATTTATCAGTACATCTTAAATAATTTTTCCAGAGAATTACCGCTGGAAGAAATTGCAAAAATTGCACATCTGACACCCAATGGCTTTTGCAGGTATTTCAAGTCCCGGATCAAAAAGCCATTTTCCAAATTTCTGTTGGAAGTCCGGATAGGTCATGCCTGTAAACTGCTGGCCGAGTCCGAAAAAACGGTTGCAGAAATCTGTTATGAAAGCGGCTTTAATAATTTTTCAAATTTCAACCGCCATTTTAAAACCATTGCGGGCAGAACGCCATTGAATCACAGAAAATATTACCAGGAAATCCGGGGCATGAGAATAAAAATTTCAGAAGACGGTTAATTTTTCACGCAAACAATAATACAAAATTAAGTTAATATCCATCTAAAGATCCCGGGTACGGGTTTTCGGATACCCTCCGGCAACTCCATTCGCCGTAGCTTCGTATTAAACTTATTCCCGCGATTCTCCGCCCCGCTATAAATCGGGAACAACTGAAATGTATTATCTTCATAAACCGCAGCCGGAATTTTTTAACCTGACCATTATGCCGGATTTTCTTTACAAACTGACTAAAAACAGAATTATGAAATGTAGCCTTGTGGGCTTATTACTGCTCCTTTCTTCATCCCTGTTTGCGCAACTAACGGTAACGGAACAATTTCAAAAGATTACGACCCAGCAGCAGGCACAGCAATTCATCGATGCCAATCCGGCACTAAAGCCCGTGCTGCTGCATCTTTCTAACGGGAAGGACTCCACGCTGATTGACAAGAGATTATTGAAACAGAATAAGGGTGATGTATTTTCTGTCGGTTATGTGACCTATAAAGTGCTCGAATCGAAAGATACCGTTGATTACCGGGCCAGTTATATCTTTCTCGACGGCTCCACTTTGTCCGTAACCGAAACCGACAGTCTTAAAAAAATCATTGTACAAAAAGCCACCGCGGGTGCTTCCTTTGATCAGCTCTCTGATCAATACACGATGGACGGCAATACCACCCATGGTGATACCGGATGGTTTTTCGG
>DASXNJ010000240.1:0-8060 GCA_036495145.1 Puia sp. | reverse complement strand
AAGCATCCGTTTCATGAGATTATTTTTTGAAGTTTTCTGATGACATTATTCTGGACTGATTTCCGGCGGCAATATATCCAAAACCGGGCCTTCCCCTCCTTTTATTTCCTCAATGGTTGATTCTTCATCCAGCTGTGTGATCGCGGCAATGCCATCTCCATCATCAAGCCGGATCAGTTTTACACCCTGTGTGGCCCTCCCAAGTTCACTGATCCCGTTGACCGGCATCCGGATGGTAATGCCCGATTTGCAGGTGATCATCAGATCTTCTTTTTCTGTAACATCCAGGATTCCGACCAGCTGACCGGTTTTATCTGTAACCTGTATGGTTTTAATTCCCTTGCCTCCCCGGTTCGTTACCCTGTATTCTTCAACCTGGGTTCTCTTACCGTAACCATTTTCACTGACAACCAGGACGGTTTTAGATTTGTCGTCCTTGTTGACACATATCATGCCAATCACTTCATCTGAACTGTCATCCACTTCTATACCACTCACACCAATGGCGCCCCTTCCCGTAGGTCTCACATTTTCTTCGGGGAACCTGATTGCACGACCGGATTTTATCGCCATCATGATTTCACAATTGCCATCCGTGAGTCTGGCTGTCAGAAGCTGATCGTTCTCGAGGATCGTAATGGCATTGACACCACTCTGCCTGGGACGGCTGAAATCTTCCAGCTGCGTTTTTTTTATTACACCCCTTTTGGTACAGAGCACTATATAATGACTGTTTAAAAATTCATTATCCTTTATGTCCTTCACATCGATAATGGCTTTGATCTTATCATCCGGTGGAATCTGGATCAGATTCTGAACGGCGCGTCCCTTTCCAACCCGGTCACCATCGGGAATCTGGTATACATTCAGCCAGAAACATCTTCCTTTTTCTGTAAAGAAAAGAAGTGTATGATGCGAGCTCGCAACAAAAAGATGTTCGATGTAATCTTCCAGACGTGCCTTGCCCCCGCTTAGCCCTCTTCCTCCCCGGCGTTGCTGCCTGTATTCAGTAGCCGAAGTTCTCTTGATATAACCATTATGCGAAATCGTGATCACCACATCTTCTTCCTTGATCAGATCCTTGATCTGCACTTCATCGTCCAGATAGGTGATTTCCGTTTTACGTTCGTCACCGAATTTTTCCCTGATATCAATAAGTTCCGCGCGAATCAAAGCAAAACGTTTTGATTCATCCTGCAGCAGGCCACTCAGGTAAGCAATATGCTTTTGTAATTCATCGAATTCATGCCGGATCTTATCTCTTTCCATTCCGGTCAGACGCTGCAAACGCATTTCCAGAATAGCCTTGGCCTGAATTTCACTCAGTCCCCAACCGGCATTGATCAGATTATCCTTGGCAAGTTCAGGTGTGGATGAAGAACGGATCAGGGAAATCACCTCATCCAGATGATCCAGTGCGATCAGGTAACCCTGTAGTATATGCGCTCTTTTTTCGGCTTCCTTCAATTCAAACTGCGTACGGCGCACCACGACTTCATGACGGAATTCAACAAATTCTGAAATGATTTCTTTCAGATTCAGGGTACGTGGACGGCCTTTTACAAGCGCCACATTATTGATGCCGTAAGAAGTCTGTAATTCAGTGTGCTTGTATACCTGGTTAATAACCACGTTGGCAACTGCGTCACGACGCAGATCGATAACGATGCGGATTCCGTCTTTTTCGCTGGATTCATTTCGCACATCGGAAATACCTTCAATGATTTTTTCGTTGGTCAGCTGGGCGATACGGTCACAAAGCGCATCTATATTTACCTGATACGGTGTTTCTGTAATAATAATTTGTTCACGACCGCTGGCTTTTGTATCCACCTGAAGTTTTCCACGGAGCACGACCCTTCCCCTTCCGGTATGCATGGCGGCCTTCACGCCCTCCATTCCAAAAATCACACCGCCCGTAGGGAAATCTGGTGCCTTTACATACTTCATCAGTTCTTCAATGGTAATATCCCTTTTGTCAATATAAGCCACACAACCATCTATTGATTCAGCAAGGTTATGAGGCAGCATATTGGTAGCCATCCCCACAGCGATACCACTGGCGCCGTTGATCAGCAACTGCGGAAAACGGGCAGGAAGAATGGTTGGTTCAGTCAGCGATTCATCAAAATTCGGCTGAAAGTCGACCGTTTCTTTGTCGATATCTTCCAGCATGGCTTCCGCCAGGCGGTGAAGTCGCGCTTCCGTATAACGCATGGCAGCCGGGCCATCTCCGTCCTGGCTTCCGAAGTTACCCTGCTTGTCAATCAGCATATATCGTATGCTCCATTCCTGCGCCATTCTTACCATGGTATGATAAATGGCGGCATCTCCATGCGGATGATATTTCCCCATGACTTCCCCCACGATACGGGCTGATTTCTTAAATGGTTTGTTGCTGTTGCTGCCCAGTTCATTCATCCCGAACAGGATGCGGCGGTGAACCGGTTTTAGGCCGTCACGTACATCCGGGAGGGCCCTGCTTACAATAACCGACATAGAATAATCTATGTAGGCCATTTTCATTTGCTCTTCAATGTTGATCGATACAATGCGATTATTATCCTGCGTTTCTTCCGGTATGATATGTTCTTCCATAGTAATTTAAGACCTTGTAAAATCCAAGTTTTTACAGGGCCATCAAAGGTAATGAAATCAGGAGGGTTTGAGACGAAAAAGAGAGTAAAAAAGGACTCTTTTGCAAGGTATTTTATTCCAGCCAGGCTCCCTTTACAAGTCCCTTTTCAACTTCCACATAAATATGTTCCTGTATGGTGGTCGCAACTGATAAACCCACATAATCGGGTTTTACCGGAAACGCATTATGACTCCTTTCAACCAGAACCAGTGTTTGTATTTTTTTGGGGCTTGAATCAAGAAATGGCCGTATGGCATACATCAGGGTCTTACCGCTGTTGGAAACATCGTCAATCAGGATGACCACTTTGTTTTTGAAATCAGGTGGTCTGCTAAGGTGAACGGTTGTGGGGTTTTTTTTGTCCAGGCTCACTGTGATTAATTCAGTTTTTAATCCCGCAATTTCATTTAATAAACGTTGAATCGTCTCTGCGATAACAGTTCCGCTTTCCCTGATACCAGCCAGAATAAATGATGTCTCACCAAAATTATTCTCCAGAATCTCAAACGCCATACGCTTCATTTTTTTTGCGGCTACCTCAGGACTTAGTATATAATTCTTCTCCATGCCCCAAGGTAAAGAAAATCACAAATCCTGCAAATCTGCTATAACTTCAGGTCTCAAATCCGGTTCATGCAGCTGGCTCAGCAAATCACATTCGTTTTACTCTCTGTTGCCGCTATCGGGCTCTTCAGTCGAAACGCCCTTCGCATCCGAAGAAATATCCTGCTGGGGAAAGAGGCGGATTTTAGTGATCATCCGGGAGAGCGGTGGAAAAACCTGCTGTTACTGGCTTTCGGTCAGAAAAAAATGTTCCGGAATCCACTGGTCGCACTGTTGCATTTCTTTATTTATGCCGGATTTATTATCATCAATCTGGAAGTGCTGGAAATTTTCCTGGATGGCATTTTCGGAACACACAGACTTTTTTCCATTCCGATGGGTGGCCTGTACAGCTGGCTGATCAACGCATTTGAAATACTGGCGGTTACCGTTTTAGTAGCCTGCGTGGTTTTTTTGTGCAGAAGAAATATATTAAAACTAAAACGTTTCATCAGTCATGATCTGGACGGCTGGCCCAGATCTGATGCCAATTATATTTTAATAACAGAGATCATCCTGATGACACTTTTCCTGACACTCAATGCATCTGATACATTATTGCAGGAAAGAAATTATACCCATTATGCGGTTCATCCCACGGGAAATTTTCTGATCTCTCATGGATTGCAATCCCTTTTAAAAGGACTATCAGATCACCAGCTGGTTATTCTCGAAAGAACCTGCTGGTGGCTGCATATCGCGGGCATATTTGCTTTTTTGAATTATCTGCCCTATTCCAAACATCTTCATATACTGCTGGCTTTTCCCAATGCTTATTTTGCCCGGCTCCGGCCCGAAGGTGAAATGCGGAACATGAAATCTATTCAGCAGGAAGTTTTATATTCCATGCAACCCGAACTGGCACCGGCAGAAGCAAACGCTCCGACCAGCTTTGGCGCAAAAGATGTGATGGATCTGAGCTGGCGTAATCTGCTGGATGCATACGCCTGTACGGAATGCGGACGATGCACCGCCGCCTGTCCTGCAAATATTACCGGGAAAAAACTCTCCCCCCGTAAAATCATGATGGATACGCGTGACCGCATGGAAGAGATTGGAAAAAATATTCGTATGAATGGTTCATTCAAAGATGACGGCAGACCATTATTAAAAAATTATATTTCTGTTGAAGAATTAAGAGCCTGCACCAGCTGTAATGCCTGCGTGGAAGAATGTCCTGTGAGTATTAGTCCCCTGGAAATTATACTCGAGCTCCGGAGATCGCTGGTCATGGAAGATTCTGATGCTCCGGCCGAATGGAACGCGATGTTCGGCAATATTGAAAATAATTTCGCTCCGTGGAAATTTAGTCCGGATGAACGCGATGCCTGGAAAAATGGTTAAGGGTAAAGGGTGCGAATCAATTGCGCGACCGCAGCAATGATGAATATAATTCCCATCAGCTTATTGAGTGTCCGGTTGCTGGTTTTCATTTTTGTTACCAGCCAGTTTCCCCCGTACATATAAACGATCAAACCCGCCATGGTCCCGATACCCGATCCGAGGGTGAAAAAATTAAATTCTGAAAAACCTGTTTTCAGTAATCCCATATTTATAAAATAGCCGCTCCAGATAAACCAGAAAGGAATCTGTGCCGGATTCAGGGCACTCAAACTCAAACCAAGTAAGAAACGATCGAGACGGTAATTCAACAGTAAAGCTTTTTTTTCCGTTTCCTGTTTTTGAGCAGCGATCAGACTGAGAATGCCCAGCGTAGTAAACAATACGATCGTTATCCAGTTGAAAATGAAAAAGACCAGCGGATGTGAAATGACCCATTGCATACCTGACAAGACCAGGCGGAGATATAACATTTCGACCAGTGCAATGCCGGCAGCGTATTTCCAGGCATTCCGGAAATTTTCCTGTACAGCAATCTGGGTAGCCGTCATACTGATTGTTCCCAATGGCAGTTGCCCGAGAAAACTGAGAAGGATGCCCAGTAGAAAAGTGGAAATATATTGCATGCGATTTGTGACAGTTGACAGGCGTTAGGCGTTAGGCGTTAGGCTTTAGGCTTTAGGCTTTAGGCTTAAATCATACTCTCTAAATTTTTAGAATCTAATTTGTCTTTTTTAAACATCTGAATACCCTCTTTTGTCGTGAGGTATCTGAAACCCAGTTTATGATTTGACCGGCTGATTTTAAACAGAATCACCCAGTGCCTGATAATTTCCTTCCACGCAAAAAATATCGTGTGCCTGGGATCATAAATATGTGTGGGCTCACTGCCCGCACCATTTACTTCCAGTATACAGAAAGCTTTCCCCTCTTCAAGCAGTGCCCTGCTCTGATAACGGATATCCATTCTCCCAAAATAAAATTCCGGAATCCGCCGGCAGATCCCTTCTATGATATTCAAAAGTCTTTCGTTCACCGAGGCACTATCATCCAGAAACATGGCTCCCCTTGCATGATTCCCATAGGGAACGACGGTAAAAACTTCACCGGCAGCGGGTACAAAATTCAGGATGTCGGGCTCTCTCGTTTCCAGCGCGGGCAATTGCAAAATAGCGCGGGGACTGGCTTCCATCAGCCTACGAATATTCTGCGTTCCGTCCCCCGTCACTTTTAAAAATTCCTTGTGAACAATGCCGGAAATATTTCCTTTCGGCTGACCCGGGAAACGGTAATAAAAAATACCCGTTTCATTTTCGTATGAAATAAATTCCTGCACGTGAAAATCAACAGTCGCAAGTGTAACATAAGACAACAGGGTTTCTGCATCATCCAGTTTTTTTACACCACGTCCCCTGGCTCCAATATCCGGTTTGCCAATCAGGGGAAACCCGAATCCATCATTTAATAACATTTCCAGAACAAAATCCGGATTCGTACCAGCCTTAAAGAAAATTGTTCGGGGCTGCCATTCTGCTGGAACCAATGCGTAAATATCTTTTTTTGACTCTCCAAGAAAACCTCCGTTTTTTATATTCGGGTTGGACGCAGCATAGAAGAAAAAAGAACGGGCCCGAAGACATAGAAAAACAAATATGGGATAGATGGGAATATATACCGTGTTAAAGCTCCAGTACTCCCAATTCAATAATCGAATCCAGAACGGCTTTTTTTTCCAGAACGGAAGGCCCTTCATACTTTAACCTGTACTGTTTTTTGCAGGGGAAGAATTGATTCTGAAGTTTCTCCGTTTCGTAAATCCAAATACCGGAAGCTGGCTGATTCGGTAGAATGCCTGATGGAACTGATGCTATTGGTAAATAATTTGTGATCGCGGTTCATCAGAATGTCATTAAAAGGATCACCGTCCCCGCCTTTCTGATGAAAATGAATAATATCCAGACTACCGGGATAAATACTATGACTTAACCATTCAAGGAACCATTCTTCCCGTTTTCTGATCGCGATGGGATCATATAGCGTCACCGACGACCAGATATGAGGCTTGTTTGCATTCAACGATTCCAGCCATTTCATTTGTCCGTCCCACTTGCCGGAATAAAGATTTCTGTTTTCAAATAATATAACGGTGAATGGTTCAATGCCATTGAAATCTGTTTCTTCAAATGCACCCGCGGGAGATTCCGTTGAGATCAGATCTGTTAAAATCAGCCCCCTGCTTTTCCGGTAAGATGCTACCGGCTGATGCGCGTTCATGGCGCCATTTAATAATACAGCAACATGGCCCTGTTCGTTCACGGCAATCCAGCTTCCGCCACCCTTTGGATCTTTCGGAAAAAGCAGATGGTAGCCATTTAATTCGTAAACCTCCGGCAAAAAAGCCTGCGGCCTGCCGGCCATCTCATCGCGGCTGGATGTAAAAAAAAAATGATGTCCAGCCGGAATAAATGTTACTGTGCACATTGTTTTCTGTACTTAATGGTAGACGAAGCGACGCCATAGGAATCATCAACGGGCAAATCACCCAGCTCCCTGAGTCCGACACGAATCAACGCCATATGGTGAATGGTATGTTCGAGGTTATAAGCGATTTCCCTGAAATAATTGGTGCTTATTTTTTCGGGCTCCGTCTGCAGATCGTTATAATAGGCCAGCAGGTATAATGACTTGTTATCACTGTAAATCTGACGGCTGATATCTTTCAGTATGTCCGCGGCAAAATTTTTATCAGTTTCGATTTGTTTATCACGCTTCCTCTTTTCGTAATCGACTTCACCTTTCAGATAACCGGCTTCAAGACACTGGAACATTTCAATAATATGACGTACATGCTGCCCGATGGTATTGCCGGATAAATTTTTACAGGCATATATATATTGATCGGGATTCAGCTGATTCAGAGAATCAGTCAATTGGAGGAAAACATGCTGTACGGCTTTTTGCAATTCCATAAAAGTCGTTTTCTAAAAATAATATTTTTTTAATTACCGGGCGAGTACTTTTATTTCAACCATTACTTCATCAGAAATAGTGCTGGCGCCGCCGATGTCATAATCCCTGCGGTTCATTTTAAAGCTGCCTGAAAAAAGCCACCCGTTTCCATTTTTTTCTGCAGTGAACGGCAACACAATTTCTTTGCTTTTGTTTTTAATCGTCAATATACCCCTGGTCTCATACGATCCCTTACTCTTGGATTCTTTCACAGAAGAAGATACGAAACGGATCTGCGGATAGTTTTTCACATCGAAATAGCTGGCTTCTTTCAGGTGTTCATCCCTCGATTCATTGTCCGTATTGATGCTCTCCGCTTTGATGGTTACCCTGAATGAAGCATTGCTCAGATCATCCGGATTAAAAACAATATCAGCCTCAGGAGCATCCAGGGAACCTCCGGTTTTAAATCCAAAATTCTTCAGGCTGAACCGCACGTTGGATTCAGCGGCTACGGGATGATACTGGG
>DASXNJ010000239.1:0-4906 GCA_036495145.1 Puia sp. | reverse complement strand
GAAAGCGATCCGGGAAGGTTTCTCTTCGATGAAAATGTCTATACAGCGTGAGAGGGATATGATGGAAAGATTATGGAAAACCCGGGAAAAACAACTGGAAAAAGTATTGCTGAATGCAGCCCATATCAAAGGTTCCATGGAGGGAATATCAGGTCAGGAGGACTTTAATATGAATCTCATAGACGATACGGATGAGATTTTGGGGATTGAGTAATTCGTTGATGGTTGACGGTTGACGGTTACGTGAAAACGAAAGTCAGGACGAGATCGTCAAATAGTTTATAGAATATGGATAGTGGTACGGGTTCCTGTTTTCTGAATTCAAAAGACAGTTCACCAAATCCTTCGGACCGGATAAAATAAGGTTGCACCCAGCAGATATGCTGTTTAAAATTCACATTACCCAGGCTGTACCATTTAAAAATGGTTTCCTTGGCGCTCCATAACAAAGTGAGCTGACGTAAACGATGACCTGATTTTTCTATGCCTTCAAAGGCGATCGCAGATTCCTGTTCCGATAAAAACTTAGTCCTGATTTTTTCGATCCTGGGACTGGCTTTTTCGACATCCACTCCCACCCTGCTTGTACTGCTTACGATCGCTGCCGCATAATGGCCGAAGTGTGAGATGGAAAAATGATATTTTTCATCCTCCAGATAGGGCTTTCTGGTATCGGCTATCAGGATTTCTTCCAGCGGAAAATCGGGGAATAATATGGTCAGGAGAAAGCGACCTGCCAGGTGCTGAAGTCTTTTCTGGACATGACTGACATCCCGCTTGAGCGGTACTTTTTGAAGAAAAAAAAATTCATCCTCCGTAATATGCCAGATGCCCAGTTTGGTGGATCCGTTGATATTATGTTGATAAAATAAGGGCATCACAAAAAAGCTTAATGCGAAATTCGCTGCGGTTATCTGCTGTGGGTAAACAAATAAACAAATAAACTGCGATAAGAATGATTTTATCTGATAAGCGTATTATGGAAGAGATGGAAAAGGGAACGATCAAAATTATACCTTATGACCGCGCCTGTTTGGGCAGCAATTCCTATGATGTCCATTTAGGCCCCGTGCTGGCTACATACCGTGAACATATACTGGACGCGAAAAAACACAATGAAATTGAATATTTCGAAATTCCGGAAGAAGGATTTGTACTTTACCCGCACATATTTTACCTGGGAGTAACGGCTGAATATACCGAAACGCATGAACAGGTTCCCTTCCTGGAAGGTAAGTCATCAACCGGCCGGCTGGGTATTGATATTCATGCTACCGCAGGCAAAGGTGATGTTGGTTTTTGCGGAAACTGGACATTGGAAATATCGGTTAAACAACCCGTTCGTATTTACAGAGGAATGCCCATCGGGCAGTTGATTTATTTCCCCGTCGATGGCGAAATAGAAGTAAAATATAGTCAGAAAAAAGACGCCAAATATGCGGGTCAGACTAATAAACCGGTAGAGAGTATGATGTGGAAGAACAAATTTTAAAATGCATCCGCACCGTTTTTCTTATAATAGGCGATTGCCAGTCCCACCACTTCATCATATGCATAAATGCCCTGTGGCTGACGGTTCGCCTTCAGGTATTTACCATAAATTTTATGAATGATTGGCTCCAGCGGATTCTGGTAACTTTTATAAAAAGCCTTCAGATCCCGCAGGTCCTGACGAACGTCGGAATTTAATGCTTCCCGGTATGGTATGAACGCCGTTGAATCCAATGCATATAATGCGCCGGCAGAGTATAAATACAGGTCAACATATATGGAATAGCGGAATGCCGGATCACTGGAAGATTTTGTTGACAGGAATCCGGAGAAATTTGCTTCTTCTTCCTTTGCATAACCCATCTGGTGTCCGATTTCATGACAGGTTGTAAAAGGCTGGACAAACCGGGGGATGGTTGTATTCACCTGTGCCTCGCAGGTGAACGGATTATAATAGCCGCTGAAACCCATGTAGTTTGCGATGTATCCATAAAAGGAGGATTTAACCGACGGGTAAGTATATAGCAATTGGGGATACTGCACGGCAGCACTACGATATGCTGCAACAGAATACTTGAACAGACTGTCATTCGAATACAAATTCTTTCTTGCCAAACGGGATGTGGAATCAATAGCATTCATTTTAGTAACCAATAATCCAATCAGTACCTGGAGATCTTCTTTGGAGTATGGCTTTGTTTCCAGATGCTGTTGTCTTGCAATCGGCAACCGGTCGTAGTTCAACCCCCAGAATATATTAAATGCAATATATACCCATAGCAGGATCGAGAAACATCTTTTTAGGCATAGCATCAGGTATTGCCTGTGTAATGTTCTTTTGAACGCCCTTGTAAAAAACCGGACAAGTGAAATGACCAGATATAAAAAAACTGCTGCGTATAAAATATCACCGACACTAAAAGGAATCCAGCCGAATAAAAGTCGTGGGAAAATTGAAATGACCGGGTAAATTCCAGTTGAATAATATTTTTCAACTGCTTCAGGGAAAAAAGAAAATATTTTGATGATTGCAACAATCAATAACGGAATCAGCCAGGACCTGTATCGTTTCCAATGCATACCCTTAAAAATACATATTATTAAAGCATCCATACTATATTGCATCTTATACAATTATGATGGATCTTGATTTTAACAAGAATGAAGATAATATGAAGCTGGCATTGGCCCAGCTTCGAAACAGGTTTCAAAAAATTGCCATTGGCGGTGGTTTGAAATCTATTGAAAAACAACATGAAAAAAATAAACTTTCGGCAAGGGAGCGTATAGCTTACCTCGTTGATAAAGACAGTGCTTTTTATGAGATCGGTGCCTTTGCAGGTTATGAAATGTATGAAGAGTATGGGGGTTGTCCTGCCGCCGGAACGGTTGCAGGTATTGGTTATGTGAGCGGAAGGCAATGTATAATCCTGGCCAATGATCAGACCGTAAAAGCAGGTGCCTGGTTCCCGATTACCGGTAAAAAAAATCTCCGAATGCAGGAAATCGCAATGGAAAATCATCTGCCATTGATCTATATCGTAGACAGTGCCGGCGTTTTTCTTCCATTACAGGACGAAATATTTCCGGATAAAGAACATTTTGGCAGAATTTTCAGAAATAATGCCCGTATCAGTGCAATGGGAATTTCACAACTGTCCGTCGTCATGGGACCATGTGTTGCCGGCGGTGCTTATCTGCCCATTATGAGTGATGAGACGTTGATGGTTGAAGGCAATGGTTCTATTTATCTGGCAGGTCCTTATTTGGTTAAAGCTGCCATTGGAGAAACTACGGATTCAGAATCACTGGGGGGTGCTGTAACACATACCTCCATTTCAGGCATTGCCGATTATAAATTTAAAACTGAGGAACAATGCCTTGACCAGGTGAAAAAAATAATGTCGACGCTGGGTCACGCAGTTGAAGCCGGATATGACCGAATCGGAGCAAAAGATCCTCTTAAAAATCCGGCAGAAATTTATGGTCTCTTCCCGTCTGATTCAACAAAACCCTATGACATGCTGGAAATTATTGACCGGATGGTGGATGCGCCGGGTATTCAGCAATTCAAGGAAGATTATGGCAAAACCATTATCTGCGGTTATGCCAGGGTCGATGGGTGGGCAGTTGGAATCATCGCAAATCAACGCACCGTCGTAAAAACAAAAAAGGGAGAAGTACAATTGGGTGGCGTTATTTATAATGACAGTGCGGACAAATCTGCCCGTTTTATTATGAATTGCAACCAGAAAAAGATTCCGCTTCTTTTCCTGCAGGACGTCACCGGATTCATGGTAGGAACCAGAAGTGAGCAATCTGGCATCATTAAAGACGGTGCGAAAATGGTGAATGCTGTTGCGAATTCAGTTGTTCCAAAATTCACGATTATTGTGGGTAATTCATATGGGGCCGGCAATTATGCCATGTGCGGAAAAGCATACGACCCCAGACTTATCCTGGCATGGCCCACGGCAAAAATAGCCGTCATGGGTGGTGACCAGGCAGCAAAAACCTTACTACAGATTCAGGTGGCATCGCTGAAATCAAAGGGACAGATCATTGACCCCGCGGAAGAAAAAAAATTGCTGGACGAAATACGGGGCCGATATGAGAAACAAACCAGCCCATATTATGCAGCAGCCAGATTATGGGTTGACGGAATCATCGATCCGCTTGAAACAAGAAAGTTTATTTCGGAGGGTATACGGGCGGCCAACCAAAACCCTGATATTTCTGCATTTAAAACCGGTGTTTTTCAGGTTTAATCTCTAACATCTGCTGTTACCAATCCAGTATATTTTAAAATTTAATTTTAAGGCATTTTGCAAGAGCATGTAATTATGTACACTGACGGAGCCTCCCGCGGTAACCCGGGCCCGGGAGGATATGGAACCATCCTGATGTGGAAGGGAACCGCAAAGGAATTATCCGGTGGATTTAACCGGACCACAAACAACCGAATGGAACTGATGGCAGTCATCGCCGGACTCGAGGCATTAAAAAAAGAAGGTCTGTGGATAAAAATATATTCCGATAGCCAATATGTAGTAAACTCGGTTGAAAAGGGATGGCTGAAAACCTGGATAGCCACGAACTTCAAAGGAGGGAAAAAGAATAAGGATCTGTGGCTTCGATATGCGGATCTCGCTTCTAAACACCACATTCAATTTCACTGGGTAAAGGGACATGCATCCAATCCCCACAATAATCGTTGCGATGAACTGGCAACTATGGCGGCTGACGGGAATCATCTGAAGGAAGATCATGGATATGATGGTTGACAGCCGATCTCCTGAATGCCGGCAGAGGATTACAGACTTATAAAAAAACACCCCGCGGCAAAAGCTGCAGGGCGTGCGTCATAACCAAAAGTAAAAAGTCCTTTAACCGGTTTTTCGAACTTCTTGTGTAT
>DASXNJ010000238.1:0-6125 GCA_036495145.1 Puia sp. | reverse complement strand
AGTTCCGCCGAACATGCATCGGGTATTATTTCCATCGACTATGCGCTCAGCGGAAAACTCAATGAAAAAATGTATCCTGTCTACCCTTCTCTTGCTGGCGGCGGTGTTCTCAGCGTGAAAAATGTAAAATTTAAAAATTGGAAACTGTTCAATACGGTGAGCAGCCGTTCGGGAAAATCCGATCTGAAAGACCCCGATCTTTCTAAAATAGACCTCAAGTCTTCTATTAAAAATAACGTTATCACGATCGAACGCGTAAAATTCAAAACCGGTGGTTTTCGCATCCGTTTTGAGGGCCAGACTTCCTTCGACAATAAAGTAAATTTTAAAATGCGCATCGGCTTGCCGCCTCTGGGTATTATTGGCATTCCGCTCCGAATCACTGGAAGTTCAGATAATCCGAAAATAAAACTCGGAAATTCAGATACTGATCCGCTGCAGGAAAAAGAATCGGAATAAAATTTTATCAAGAGATTTTTTAATCTCAAAATGGACATTAGTATACTCATTAAGATATTAACTAAACTGGTACATGTAATCTCGACGTTTTGCAGTATTGTCCTTAAAATATTTTTTCAGAACTATTAGAAACTTATAATTATCGCAAGACTTTAATCATCGTTATATTATTTCCATTGATTGTATCAATAATTCGAAGTTTAATAGCAATTTCATTATACGAAGAATTCCAAGAAGAATCTGATTCAAATTTTGACCAGGGTTTATTTTTATCAAATTCTTCCATTGTGGCGAGCACTTTAAGAGACTTGTTAACCCTAACTAAACTATATATAAATTCTTGCATTGGCGGATTTGGGGTATATAGAAAATATTCTCTTTTAATTAATGAAGTATCAGTTGGAATAGGAAAATATGAATTTACAGTGAAGAAAAAGAAATCATGAAAAAGATCAGGCAATTGTTTCCTTTTAAGTGAATCATAATCAAAATAAATTAATACCCTGTTATCTAATGAAAGGAATGAATATGATTTCAATTTATTTTTTTCATATTTCTCAGCATTGCCTGTTCTTAGACCATAATAATAAAAATCTTTGGTTATCGTATCTCCGTTCTTATTAAATGCTTCCGCAAAACCATTTTCCTTACCGTCACTATAAAACAATCTATAATTTACAGCACCAGTTTCATAATATTGTTTATACTCACCATTTTTAATCCCATCGATATAATATCCTTCTGAAAGTAATCGGTTTGACACATCATAAATTTTGATCAATCCATTAAATATTGTATCAGATGTTATATTTCCCTCTATTCGATTCTCACCTATTTTTATCGAATTCGCTTTATTATTTCTACAACTGATAGAAAGAATTAACACTATTAAATATAATTTTCTCATTTGCTGTTTTTTCTTTCTAACTGGTTTAAGAATGCCGGCTTTGACCGTGTTTACCGATATTGTATCAACGTCGGCTGAGTCAACGCGAAAATTGGGAAATTAAAAGCGGTGACCGAAGTAATTTGTACAAAAATCGTTTTCGGACCATAGTAAGAGTTGTAAGTATGATCCACGTTTGGCATATAGGTCGCAGAAATCTGTAAGGTATTAAACGAAAGATTTTCATTTCTCATCTGAAAACCCAAAGTAAAACCGGTATAGAGCGGACTTTTAAATACAGGTTCGTCGTAATTGGCCAACAGGGACGCCTGCATTGCGAGGTAGAAGTTAAATTTAAAACCATAAATACTGAGCGGACTGTAATAGTTTGTCTGTGCGCTGAGATTCAATCGCTGGAAATTATTGTATAAAGTATTCCGGTATCCATAAATTCCGTTTTCACGATTTATATTCAGCGGCATGTATTTATAAATAACCGGATTGAAACAGATCAGATAATCCGCGTGCAGAAATTCGCGCAGCTTGGGCCCGTTCAAACGAAACAGGTTGCTGTAATAATCCGTTGCAATATGCAACACGGCATCCTGCGACTGACCCTGATGCCAGAAGCTGCCAAGTCCCAACGTCGTACTGATCAGGTTTTTGCCCGGCAGCCAGTATTTTTGTGCCTGTATCGCGGTATAGGGCCGGTTTAAAGTATCCCAACGATCGTATGCAAAACTCGCGGCATAAGTATATCCCATGGGAATATCCTCCGTCCGGCCAAAACCGAAGAAATAGTTTGTTTTAAAGAAGTCCTGATGATACACCACAAACTGACCCAATACAAAATTGTGTGAATTATATTTCGGATTATATTTCAATGTATCCTCCGCGGGCTTTTGGGTGAAGTTCATATTGTAGGTTCGCCCTTCAATACCCATATTTGGCTTCAAACTGTTATAGCCGGTTTTTTTATATTGATTGGTGAAATTATAACCTCCCCAAACATCGACCAGGTAGTATTTATAATTTCTGTAAACGGTATCGGGAAAGCTGAATATGTTGATCGATTTATTGGCTGATAAAGTGAGTCCGCCCGTTAATGTGGCCCAGGTACTATACAGGGGACGATTAATATTCAGATATGCGGAGTTTTCATATTGGCCGGTATCGATATTGGGTCTGTCATTTAACATCGTATATCCAAATGAAACATCGGCAAAGGATCCGCCCAGATTATATTTTGTATAACTCGCACCCGTTCGCCATTGCGGCGTATAGGAATTATCCCAGCTGAAGCCGACCGTAACTCTTTGCGCCGCACCGAGCAGGTTCGTATTGAAAATATTGGCGGCCGCCTTGGTACCATTCAGATTTGTAATGGCTCCCCCGTATTCAAAAACGTCTTTTGTCAATACAACAATATCGATGGAATCACTGGATTCATAACTGTTGATTACATAGATCCTCGCGTCCTGGATAAATGGCAGCCGGCGCAGATATCTTTCATTGTCCACCAGTTTATAGGCATTAACCGTATCGCCTTCTCTGAAAAAAAGTGCCTGCTTGATCGCCCAGGTTTTTGTATCATAATGCAGTTTGTTCGCAAACCTCACCAGCGTGTTTTTGACGACCGTTGTATCTTCAATAGTTGTTCCGAAAACTTTTAACTGATTGTAGTAAACGTACCTGATTTGTTTGCCTCCATATACATCAAAAGCATGTTCTCGGGTCTTCCACATCGCGCTGTCGGATTCCGGTATCGGCGCATTGGTACGGGCCAGTTTTTTAAAAAGAGAATCTCTTTGCTGCCTGTCCGTAATGATGTTCATGTAACGGGTAATATTGCTCCGTTTGCGCGGAGTCACAACCTGGGGAACGGTGTCGGCGGGGATAGTTGGTAGTTGGCAGTCGGCAGTTGACAGTTGGCAGTTGGCAGTTGGCAGATCATGGTTGACGGTTGACGGTTGACGGTTGACAGTCTTGTTCACCGAATCTTTGGGAGATGCGGATAATTCCGCCAACTGCCAACTGCCAACTGCCAACTGGCAAAAATTACCAGCCCGGGCAACGGAAAAAAAGCCCATGAAACAATAAAGCAAAACGAATCGGTAAATGATATGCAAAAAAGTATTCAAATTTCTTATCGCTACTCAGTAATCCGGACGAATCCATTCAAGCCATCCCGGCAGGAAGGAACTCTGAGGCCGCATACTGTTGACGTTCGGCCGAAATAACAGGAATTCCTGCGATTCCCAAAATTATTTTGATTATTATACGATTAGTAAACCTCACCGGTTTGTTAATACGTAATAATCATACCAGCGCTACGTTTAGTTTCTGACCATATTTATGATTTTTCATAGTTAATTTTAGTTTAACGGGCCAAAACCCCCAGCCGATGTTCCGAATCCTGACTGCCTGCCTCTTCTTAACGATCATCGGGACCAAATTATATGCTCAGGCTACACAAATGCCCCCTGCTTTTAAAAATGGACGCATTCCCGTTGAAAACAGCCTGATCTCCCGAAAAATCAATCACTCCCTATGGCAGTCGTCCCTCTATGGCTCCCAATATTATGTGGTCATACAGCTGAATCAATCCGCGGACCAGCATCAGAAAAATCAGTTACTCGATCGCGGAATCCGTTTAACACAATGGATATCCGGTAATAACTGGCTCGCAACCTGCCGCCAGGGTTTTGACAACCGGAATCTGACTGATCTGGGAATCCGGAATATTTATTCCGTTCCGGAATCGTTAAAATTAAATAATCAGCTCCCGGAATATGTCGCGCAAGGTCAGGGACCAAAAGACTTGATTGCCGTCAATTGTTTTTCGGCGGACAAGAATCTCATTGCGGAAACTTTGAAACAATCGGGAGCAAAAATCATCGATACGAAAATTAAACCGGCGAATGTCTGGTTTATACAAGGCTCGCCGAAAACCATCAGAAAGCTCGCTTCCCTTCCATTTGTCATTTCGATCCATCCAATCCATCTGGAGGATGTTCCCCTCAATTATAATAACCGGGCCATTCATGGCGTGCAGACGCTGTCAGCATCAACCGGCAGAAATCTCACCGGAAAAAATGTAGTTGTTGGTATCGGTGATAATGCGGATCCTACCTCTCATATCGATCTCGCAGGAAAGGTTATTATGAGAACCGACGAACCGGTAGCGGATCATGGAACTCATACCAGTGGCACAATCGCAGGCGGTGGTATCCTGAATCCGATGTACGCGGGCATGGCACCCAGGGCCAGGCTGGTAATGAATGATTTCAGTAATATCATCGTAAATAGCCCCACCTATGTTACTGATTATAATATCCCACTGACAAATAACTCTTATTATAATGGAAGTGCCAACTGCCCGGGTGAAGGTGAGTATAATGAGCTGAGTTATTATGTGGATGCCCAGCTTCTGGCATATCCCAAACTGCTTCACGTGTTCGCTGCAGGTAATGACGGATCACTCACCTGCTCTCCGTATCCGGCTTCATTCGGAACTGTCAAATCAGGATTTCAATGCGCTAAAAATATTTTATCCGTCGGCGATATTGACAACATGTCTTACATCATCAGTTATGCGTCGAGTCTGGGACCTGCAAAAGACGGTCGTATCAAACCGGAGATTGTAGCAGGAGGAGTTTATATCACTTCAACTTATTCGAATAATAATTATGCAACCATATCCGGAACCAGTCAGGCATCACCGACTGTCGCCGGCATCTTAGCCCTGATCACCGAAAGATACAGGCAACTGCATGGTAATACAAATCCCGACGGCGGATTATTAAAAGCACTGGTCGCAAACAGTGCAGTGGATCTGGGAAATCCAGGTCCCGATTTTTCTTATGGATTTGGAATGATCAGCGCGCGTACTACCGTGGAAGCACTTGAACAAAATCATTACTTCACCGGATCTGTTAACAACAACGCTACGCAGCTATATACCATACCAGCTGTTCCCGCGGGAACCAAACAATTGAAAATTTTGCTTTACTGGCCCGATGTACCTGGTCTTCCTTCATCTGTCAATGCACTGGTGAATGACCTTGACCTGACAGTAACGGAACCCGGCGGTTTGGTTCACCTTCCGCTTATACTGGATCCATCTCCGGCCAACGTAAATAATAATGCCGTTGAAGGTGCCGATCATCTCAACAATATCGAACAGGTAGTTATAAATAATCCAACTGCGGGAGATTACAGTTTGCAAATAAAAGGCAGTTCCATACCCGCCGGTCCACAAAATTTTTATGTTGCCTATGAAATGGTGCCGTCAGCCGTAAATGTCGAATATCCTTTTGGAACCGAAACATGGGTTCCGGGTCAGCAGGAAAATATCCGATGGAGTGCCAACGGCGGCGAGCCCAATACATTTACACTGGAATATTCACTGGATGCAGGAAGCAACTGGACGACGATCGATAATTCCATACCGTCGCAGTCGCGTTCATACGCATGGACGGTGCCGGCAGTTGTCAGCACCCAGGCACTGATCCGGATCACACGCAATGTGGCCGGCTTTTCCGACATGAGTGATTATCCCTTTACCATTATGAATCAGCCCGTACTAACGGTCACCAATACATGCCCCGGTTATGCGCGGTTAAAATGGAATTCGGTTGCCGGTGCCGATGCTTATGATGTGATGAAACTGTCCGCCGATACCATGCAGGTGATCGCGCATATCACCGATACTTCATGGCTCGCCACGCCATTGAGAAAAGATAGCAGCTACTGGTTTTCTGTAAGGGCGGTTCATGCA
>DASXNJ010000237.1:0-5719 GCA_036495145.1 Puia sp. | reverse complement strand
AAAAAATTAAAAAGGTCTTTGCGTCCTATAGTCCTGCAGAGCCATTCAATTTCCAATGGGTTGATCAGGAATATGCGAAGAAATTCGGCGACGAAGAACGGATCGGCAAACTGGCCGGATTCTTCGCAGGGCTGGCGATCTTCATCAGTTGCCTCGGGCTTTTTGGTATGGCATCATTTATGGCTGAACAAAGAATAAAGGAAATCGGTGTGCGTAAGGTGTTGGGTGCTTCTGTTGTGAACTTATGGGGATTGCTCTCCAAGGATTTCGTTGGCCTGGTATTGATTTCACTGGTCTTTGCCGTACCTCTTTCAATTTATTTTATGGGCAACTGGCTGGGAAAATATTCTTACCATTCTGACTTATCATGGTGGATCTTTGGTGCGGCCTGTGCAGGCGCACTGCTGATCACTTTGCTGACCGTGAGTTACCAGGCTATCAAAGCCGCGATGACGAACCCGGTGAAGAGTTTGAAAACTGAATAACAAGTGTGGAAGTGTGGAAGTGTGGAAATATCTGTTTCTGAAATTAATAATAAATACTAATAACAAAATCTTTTAAAAGGACTGGATTTAACTTAAAGCCTCACGCAAAACAAAAAAAATGATCAAGAATTATCTAATGATAGCATGGAGAAATCTCTTAAAAAATAAGATTTATTCCTTCCTGAATATTACCGGACTGGCAGTCGGACTGGCCAGCTTTCTCCTGATTGCCCTGTACATGATGGACGAAGTAAGCTATGACCGCTATAACGTAAATGCAGACAGGATTTATCGTATCAATTCAGATATCAAGCTGGGTGGGGGCGAACTTCATATGCCGGTCACTTCAGATATGATGGGTCAGCTTCTCATAAAAGACAACCCCTCTATTGAACAGTACACCCGCATCTACAATTCAAGCGGCAGCAAGATGATCAAAAAAGACAAGGTTTTTATTATTGAAAATCGTGTGGCCCATGTCGATTCCACTTTCTTTGACGTCTTCTCCCTGCCCGCCATTGCGGGCAATACCCATACGGCATTAAATGAACCCAATACGGTTGTGATCACGGAGTCCACGGCTAAAAAATATTTCGGCACTACCGATGTGATCGGGAAAACAATTGAGACCAATGACGATAAAAATCCCGATTATAAAATCACCGCGGTTATAAAAGATATCCCCACCAATTCGCATTTTAATTTCGATTTCATGTTCTCCATGAAGAACGCCGGTTATGAATGGGGACAGCTGACCAGTCATAATTTTCATACTTATCTTTTATTAAAAAAAGGAGCTGACCCCAAACAACTGGAGAAAAATTTTGTCCAGTATATAGATAAATACGTGCTGCCTTCCGTAAGGCAATTTATCAAGATCAACAGCATGGATGAATTCAGAAAAGCCGGGAACCGCCTGGACTATACGCTGATTCCCCTGACAAAGATCCATTTACATTCTGACCGTTCTTTTGAACTCAGCCCCAGCGGAAATATCCAGTACGTATATATTTTTGGAGCAGTCGCCCTTTTTATTCTGCTGATTGCCTGCATTAATTTTATGAACCTCACCACGGCCCGCTCGGCTGGCCGTGCCAAGGAAGTCGGCATACGCAAAGTGTTGGGCACAGAACGCAGGTTCCTCATATTCCAGTTTCTTACCGAATCCACCCTGATGGTGATTTTCTCTCAGGTACTCGCCATTATCATTGCTTATCTGGTACTTCCGCTATTCAATGATGTGGCCAGCAAAAAGATGGTGCTGGGCAGTTTGTTTTCACCCTACATTCTCCCATTACTCATTGCCCTGCCTTTGGTGGTGGGAATACTGGCCGGCAGCTACCCTGCCTTTTTCCTGTCCGCATTCAGACCGATTGAAGTATTGAAAGGAAAATTAAAACTGGGAGCGAGCAGCGGCGGACTCAGAAGTGTGCTGGTCGTATTCCAGTTTGTTACTTCCATAGTACTGATTGTCGGAACATTCGTTATTTACAAACAATTGAATTATATCCAGACAAAGGACCTCGGATATAATAAGGACCAGGTGTTGACCATCGAAAATACCTACACTCTCGGTGACCAGGCAATGGCTTTTAAAAACAGTGTATTGCAAATGACCGGTGTACAATCCGGAACACTCAGCAGCTTTTTACCAGTATCGAATTCTTCCCGGAATGACAATACCTATTTTAAGGAATCCACGCTGGATATAAACGGCAGCATCGACATGCAGTCCTGGCGGATTGATTATGATTATTTTAAAACACTCGGCTTGCAACTGATCAAAGGCCGGGGTTTTTCACCTGAATATGGCGGCGATTCCACTGCCATCATCATCAACGAAACAACTGCACAATTTTTAGGATATCCGGATCCCATTGGCAAAAAAATATATACCAGTGATAATCCCGGCAAACTCAAAACTTTCAACATCATTGGTGTCGTAAAAAATTTCAATTTCGAATCCCTGAAACAGGGTATCGGTCCCCTGGCCTTCTTCCTCGGAAACAGGCCGGGCATGGCATCTTTTAAAATAAATACGACGAATGTTACCGGACTCGTAAGTAAAATTGAAACGCTTTGGAAACAGATGAGTCCGGGTATGCCTTTCAATTATAGTTTTCTTGATGAATCCTTCAATGCGATGTACGCATCGGAACAGCGCGTCGGAAAAATCGCCATTATTTTTTCCACGCTTGCGATCCTGATCGCCTGTCTCGGACTTTTTGGTCTGGCCACATTTATCGCCGAACAACGTACAAAGGAAATCGGCATCCGCAAAGTTCTTGGCGCCAGCGTGCAGGGAATAGTGCGACTGCTTTCAAAAGACTTTTTGAAACTGGTGGCCATTGCATTTATTATCGCAGCTCCTCTTTCGGTATGGATCATGAACCACTGGTTGAACAATTTCACCTATCGCATTCCACTGGAATGGTGGATCGTTGGCAGTGCCGGTGTACTGGCTCTGTTGATCGCTCTGGCTACTGTGAGCTTTCAGGCCATTAAGGCGGCGATTGCGAACCCGGCCAAGAGCCTTCACTCGGAATAGTTATGACTGAGAGGATTCATTGAACACTACGGAATTACAGTCATGAATATATAGGTGGCAAAAATCATCAGTAATACCACGCCCTGTAAAATAATGGTTCTGCCGACGCTGAAGGAGAGTATAATAACCAGCAGGGCCAGTATAAAAATAACGGTTGACTTTGAATCCAATCCTAACTCGAGTGGAATATGATATACGATAGAAAATATGGCCACCGTTGGGATTGTCAGACAAATACTTGCCAGTGCAGATCCAAGAGACAGATTCAAACTCGTCTGTAACTGGCCGCGATTAGCCGCTTTATAGGCTGATATACCTTCCGGCAATAATATGATACTTGCAATAATAATTCCTGCGAGAGAGTGAGGGGCATGTAATCCGTCAATGAGATCGTCGAGATCCGGTGAAAGTGATTCGGCCAGCATTATCACTGCTCCGAGGCAAAAAATTAATAAACCAAGACTAATGAATGAATTCTTAGCCGTCGGTCGATCATGTTGGGAATTTTGTTTGCGTTCTTCCTTACTAAGAAATAATTCTTTGTGCTTAAAATTTTGAACGAAAATAAAACTTGCGTAGAGAATAAGAGATACGACAGAAACAAATATCAATTGCCTTTCTGAATAATAAGGTCCGCTTACGGTTTTGGTATAGTTTGGTAAGATCAATGTGAGTACAGAAATTGCCAGCAACACAGTGATGATGGAATTTATTCCCTGCAGATCAAAACTCTGCTCCCTGAATTTCATGGCTCCTGTAAGCAGACTGATGCCGATCATCCCGGTCAATATTATCATAATAGCCGCAAACACAGTATCCCTCGCCAGTGTAGATCCATCCTGTCCGCTGGCCAGCATCAGAGAAATTACAAGTGAAACTTCAATGACTGTTACGGCTAATGCCAATACCAGCGCGCCGAAAGGCTGTCCAACCCGATGTGCAATGACTTCCGCATGATGAACTGCTTCCAAAGTGCATGCAATGAGTGCGGGGAAAGCGAGGATAATGAGAAGCGGCGAATGCGATAGATGTCTTAAATAGAAAATTATCCAGGCCACTACAGGAATGAGAAAGCTTTTGATGGAAAGAAACTTTGGACTGATGGACATTTTATTACTTTTCTTTTATTAAAAATTGACATAATTATCTCCAAAAAGCGCTGTTATTAAAATTTAGTACCTCAAACGCATATTTCATAAAAAAGGCGGGACCAATTTTTGATGGTAATATACCGTTTCCTGACCGGGCGCTGGAATCCGGTGTGGGTTGTTTTTTTATTGACCTGTTATTTCATTGAAAACCAGCTTATAAAGTAAAGAACCATGCTGATTGCCAGTCTGATCTGCGATTATTATCCCCACACCATTTCCCTATGATAGACACGCAGCGGTTCGCGACCGAAAATCTCGATGATTTAAAACTGGATTCCCCAACACGGAAAAGGCTTGATTTTTCAGCTTTGCCGGGATATTCACGTTTTCTGGTGGAAAACAAGATCGATGAACTCGCTGTTCTGCAATTAAACCTATTCAGAGAAATCAAACCACCCCTCTTCAGATATTTCGAAAACAGGTCCGATGAGGAATTGATTTCGCTGGGCAGGGAGGGAATACACAAATTACTCTTCGCATTAACAGATCAAAAGCCGGTGGAGTATATCGAGAATTCTCTCAGAAACTGGCTGAATAACCAATTGCCGCAGATATCCAGGAACCAGATTGAGGCTGAGGATGTCACCGTGATCAGCCTGATCAGAAGAAGGATTTTCAGAAAATTTGTTTCTCAATATACTGCCGATTTCCAAACGGCCATCCAGATATTGAATGAAATAGACGAATTCACAACGATATCTGAGACCATCTCTTTGAAACTGTTATTAAAACTCCAGCAGGACCTGTACGAGCAAAATCAAAAACTCGCCAAAATCGGGAACTGGGTATGGGACCTGAAAAAGAATATATATTCCTGGTCCAGGGAATTGTACCGGATTTATGAAATGGACAATACTGACATCAATCAGACAGACCTGGCATCCTATAATCACCCGGATGATGATCTTTTTGTAAAAAGCCAGATGGAGATATCGAGGGAAAATAAAACGCCTCACGATTTCTTTTACCGGATCATTCTTCCCGATGGCAGGGAAAAAACCCTGCATGCCATGGGTGAAGTTGTGGTTGATTCAAATGGCGAGGCCGAAATGATGTTTGGAACGCTGCAGGATTTTACAGGTCAGAAACGTATTCAGAAGGAACTCGAGGATAACCGGTTTTTCATACAGAAAATCGCAGATCTGACGCCTTCGCAGATTGCCGTTTACAATCTCCAGACCGGCAAATATCTTTTTATGAACCGGGCCATCGAGTCGTTGCTCGGTTATAAGATGGAAACAGTAATGGAAGACGGCATGAATTTTTTTGCGGGCATTATTCATCCGGACGATCTGACCCGAATCCAGGAAGAGAACAGACAGGCTATAGAGAATGCCAACAAAAAGGGAAACCTGATAGCTGAAAAGGTCGTTGAATTCAGCTATCGCCTGCTTCATGCGAATGGGAGCTATCGTTGGTTCAATACGCATGGAACTGTGTTTGAAAGAAATAAATCCGGCCTGGTTGAAAAAATCATTTATGTGTCGATGGACGTAACGGACCAGCTGAAAGCAGTTACGATGTTGAAGGAAAGA
>DASXNJ010000236.1:0-25032 GCA_036495145.1 Puia sp. | reverse complement strand
ATCAATGTTCTGCATCCTTTCAAGGGTGCATGACCTTCTTTCCATCTCTCCATGTAATTAAACATACGATTCACATCTGCCATGATATTTCGATTGGAAGTGAGCAGGCAATGATCACTATACAAGGTGGCCGTTTTTTCATTCAGATTTCCGGTGCTGACAAAACCATAGTGAATGGCACGGGTGCCTTTCATCTTTTTGATCAGGCAAAGTTTAGAATGCACTTTCATGTTTGGTATCACATCTATTACTTTAACACCCTCTTCCTCCAAAATTACTTTCCATTCCAGATTTGCTTCTTCATCAAACCGCGCCCGGTATTCCATCATGGCAGTCACTTGCTTGCCATTTCTAACGGCATTGATCAACGCATTTATCACTTTGGAATTGGAAGCCAGTCTGTAGCAGGTTACCTTGATGACAGTTACTTCCGGATCAATAGCCGCTTCCCTCAACATATCTATTACCGTGTTAAAGGAGTGATAAGGGAAATGCAACATTACATCCTGTTCCATCACAATATCTGTGATACGGGGAGAGCGGCCAACCAGCGGATGAGGGAATGGTTTTTTACGCTGGCCCTTCCTGGTAAAAACGTCGGGGAAATCCATGAAGTGTCTAAAGTTATGAATTCGGCCACCTGGAATAATTGTTCCCTTTTTTGCAAGGGACAATCCCTTGATCAGGAATTCCAGGAGATCCACGTCCATTTCCTTGTCATAGATAAAACGAACGAATTTTCCTTTCCGGCGATTCTTCAGACCCTTTTCAATTTTCTCCATCAGGGAGGTTGAGAGGTCATTATCAATATCTATTTCCGCATCTTTGGTAACTTTGAAAACCCAGGACCTATAACGTTCATAGCCAAAATAGCTGAATATGTTTTTCAGGTTATACCGGATGACATCTTCCAATAAAATGATGTGGTGCTCGTCCGGCGAAGGAGAGGGAAGTATAACGAACCGACCCAGCACACGACTCGGTATTTCAATCACCGCGAATTTTTTCTCTTCTTTTTCAGTTGTCTTCCTTGAAAGAACAACTCCGAGGTAAAGCGATTTTTCCCTCAGATAGGGAAATTGAGGAATGCTCTGAATCATTAACGGGATTATATTTGCCCTTGCTTCTTCTTCAAAATAGTTTTGAACGAATTTCTGCTGGTCTTTATTCAGATCCTTCTCTGTGATAAGAAAAATCTTTTCATTCTTCATTTCAGTATAGATATTTCGCCAGATCTCATCAAATCTTTCCTGTTGCTGTAAAACGATCGACTGTATCTCCAGCAGAATTTTTTCAGGCGCCGTTTCCATGTGCATATTCAACTTGCCCTTACCGCTGAATTCCTTCATACGGTTCAAAGCTGCAACCCGTACCCGGAAGAATTCGTCCAGGTTATTTGAAAATATACCAAGAAATTTTACTCTCTCCCGGAGCGGAACGGAAGGGTCGGCTGCTTCCTGGAGCACCCGGCCATTAAAGGCCAGCCAGCTAATATCCCTTGGAATGGTTCGTCTCTTCATTTCAGACATGATAACCCCTTTGTTGCAAAGTATTGAAAGGGAAAGGTTTGGAAAATTAATTAATTATTAATCAGGTTAGCGAGAATTCAGGTATTTGGATGGTCGGAAATTGGAAACCGCAAAATTAGAGTTTCAAATTACTTTCGGAGGTTTCGGAACTGTATTTTTAGGGATCGGAGAGTATTAATATTCCGCCGCAGTCCAAATTTTCACAATTCTCAGTTTTTCTTTGAAAATCTGAGAATTATCCCGACCTTTGCCGTCCAAAATTCCGATAGTATGTCCAAAGTATGTGTGTTAACGGGTAAACGGCCAATCACTGGAAACAGTGTGTCCCATTCAAATATCAAGACGAAACGCCGTTTTTTACCCAATTTGCAGCAGAAACGTTTTTTTCTCGCTGAAGAAGACAAGTGGATTACTTTAAAACTTTCTACTGAGGGTATACGCACTATCAATAAAAATGGTCTGTATGCAGTGGTAAAGCAATTGCGCAAATCAGGAGAAAAGATTTAAGGACGAGAGGTTAAAATTATAAATTCAGGAAAATGGCAAAGAAAGGAAGCAGGGTACAGGTAATTCTGGAGTGTACAGAGCACAAAACCAGCGGAAAACCTGGCACCAGCCGGTATATTACTGTAAAGAATAAAAAAAATACACCGGAGAGACTGGAATTGAAGAAGTTCAATCCCATATTAAAAAAAGTAACTGTTCATAAAGAAATTAAATAATTATGGCAAAAGCAGCAAAGACCGCGATAAAAACGAAGGATGCACGTGCAGCGGCTGAAGCGAAGAACTGGACTAAAGTTATCAAGGCGGTTCGGAGCCCTAAGACGGGCGCCTATACATTCAAGGAAGCGATTATTCATAAGGATAATATTAAGTCTTTCCTGGCCCAGAAATAGCACTGTCTCAATATTACTATTCAAGCTGTTCCTCACCGGAGCGGCTTTTTTCTTTAGTAACATTTTAAAATACCGGGATGGGATTTTTTGATAAACTTTTTGGAAAAAAAGAGAAGCAGACACTCGACGAAGGATTGCAGAAAACGAAAGAAAGTTTTTTGACCAGGGTCGGGAAAGCGATCGCGGGGAAAACTACCGTCGATGAGGAAGTCCTGGATAACCTCGAAGAAGCACTTGTAAGTGCTGATGTCGGCGTGGACACAACCATTCAGATAATTGAGCGAATTGAAAAACGGGTTGCCAGAGATAAGTATTTGAATACAAGCGAGCTGAACGTTATTCTTCGAGATGAAATTGAACAGATGCTACTGGAAAGCGGGGCTCAAAATAATAGAAATTTTGAAGTGCCGGAGCAAAGGCCTTATGTAGTGCTGGTAGTGGGAGTGAATGGGGCAGGTAAAACAACCACCATAGGCAAACTGGCCCATAATTTCAAAAAGGCGGGTTATAGCGTTTTACTCGGGGCCGCAGATACCTTTCGTGCGGCTGCAACGGATCAGTTAAATATTTGGAGTGAGCGGGCAAATGTTCCCATCGTCAAGCAGGGCATGGGAGCTGATCCTGCTTCTGTTGCTTTTGATACTGTTCAAAGCGGATTGTCCCGGGGAACAGATGTAATTATCATTGATACTGCCGGGCGCCTTCATAATAAAGCACATTTAATGGAAGAACTCGGAAAAATAAAAAGAGTGATGAAAAAACTGATTCCGGATGCGCCACACGAAGTTTTACTGGTGTTGGACGGTAGCACGGGTCAGAATGCCATCGAACAGGCGAAGCATTTTACCGCCACTACAGATGTTTCAGGCCTTGCTATTACAAAACTTGACGGAACAGCTAAAGGCGGAGTGGTTCTCGCAATTGCCAATCAATTTAAAATACCGGTTAAATACATTGGAGTTGGTGAGAAAATTGATGACCTTCTTTTATTTGACAGCCATGAATTCGTTGATAGTCTTTTCAAACTAAATGCATAAATCTGAGTACGCGGTTTCATTGACTTTTCACGGAAAAAATTTCAGTATAATTTTTCCCCGGATTTTAAAATGATCCATCCTGTAATAGCTGCCAAAAGAGATGCCAGCAGCACCGCAAATTTGGAACTTTGAATAAGATCCGGATCTGTACTGAACGCCAGGTTGCTGATAAAAATAGACATCGTAAAACCGATACCGGCCAGCGCGCCCAGACCGATTAATTTTCTTGTATTGATTCCATCGGGAAGCCGGGTGATGCCCAATGAAATACCAAGCAGCGTGAACCCCACAATTCCAATCGGCTTACCAAGTAATAGCCCCAGTTCTATTCCCAGGCTGTTAGCACTAAATATTTCAGATTTCCAGGTATTTGGCAGACGAATGGCAGTATTGGCAAGTGCGAATAATGGAATGATGATAAAATTTACGGGTTTGTGTAATGCGTGTTGCAAAATGGAGGAGGGCTGGGTTTCGGCTTTTTTATTAAACGGTATCGCAAACGCAAGTAATACGCCACTCAACGTTGGATGTACCCCGGATCTGTATAGAAAATACCAGAGCAGAAGGCCCGCCGGCAGATATATCCACAAAGAATTTATTTTTAATTTATTAAAAAAGAGAAGACTCCCGAAAACTCCCAGGGCAAGCGACAGGAATAAAAAAGAAAAAGTCTGGGTATAAAAAATACCTATGATAATAATTGCGCCTAAATCATCCATAATTGCTAAAGCGGTTAGAAATATTTTCATAGACAGTGGAATGCGTTTGCCAATCAGAGATAGCACTCCCAACGAAAAAGCAATGTCTGTTGCTGTCGGAATTCCGTTTCCGGCTGCTTCCGGTTTCCCATAACAAAATATAAAATGGATGAGTGCCGGAACAGCCATGCCGCCAAGAGCTGCCAATGCCGGAAGTATGGCATTTTTAAAGGTTGATAATTCACCAATGTATAGTTCTCTTTCTATTTCCAGACCAACCATCAGGAAAAAGATAGTCATCAGGCCATCGTTGATCCAATCTTCTATATTGAACGGGATGATGATTTTTCCAAAATGCAGAGGTATGCGGGTATGCCAGAAATGAACAAAATCATCTCCATGCGATGAATTGGCAATCAGGAGTGAAACGGCAGTACAGGCAATGAGGATTAATCCGCCGGCTTTTTCGTTATTAAAAAATTGCTGGAAAATCTCGATACTTTTTTTTGCCCTGTTCATAAGATTCGAAGTTAGCTTTTTGGCTTAACCCTTAATGACTAACGCCAAATGTCGAATTATGAAACTGGAGAAACGGTGAAGTCCAGATGATCAGCGGTCAGCGAAGCTACCCGGGTTTATGTTGTAATGATGTAAATTGCAGCCGAATGAAAACGAAAACAATACAGCGGGACAAGGTGAACATTATAACCCTGGGGTGCAGTAAAAATATGGTGGATAGTGAGGTACTTAGCGGCCAATTGCGTTCGAACGGTATCGATGTGACTCATGAAAGCAATAAAAGAGGTTCCAATATTGTTGTTGTAAACACCTGCGGATTTATTGACAAAGCGCGTGAAGAATCAATTAACACCATACTGGAACAGGTAGCTCTTAAAAAAGAGGGCAGTTTGGATAAAGTGTATGTTACCGGATGCCTGAGCCAGCGATACCGGGATGATTTGGAAAAAGAAATCCCTGAAGTGGATGCCTGGTATGGTACAATGGAAATGCCACTTCTTCTGAAGAAACTGAATGCAGATTATCGGGAAGAACTTTTGGGGGAACGACTCCTGGCCACGCCACAACATTATGCTTATCTGAAAATTTCAGAGGGGTGTAACCGTACGTGCGCATTCTGCGCTATACCTTTGATGAGGGGAACACATATCAGCAAACCAATGGAAAACATTGTTCGGGAAGCCAGAAATCTCGTACGTATGGGAGTAAAGGAAGTTATGCTGATTGCCCAGGAACTCACATATTATGGTTTGGATATTTATAGGAAAAGGGAGCTGCCTGAATTGTTGAACAGGCTGGCAGATGTGGAAGGATTGGAATGGATCAGGTTACATTACGCCTATCCCAGTAAATTTCCGCTTGAAATATTGGACGTAATGAGTGAACGAAAGAATATTTGTAAATACCTGGATATGCCACTTCAGCATGCCAGTGATACCATACTGAAAGCGATGAAGCGCCAGATTACGCGAAATGAAATGACCGAACTTATATACAATATACGCGAGAAGGTTCCAGGAATTTGTTTACGAACCACTCTGATTGCCGGATTTCCCGGTGAACAGGAATCGGACGTGTCAGAAATGAAAGAGTTCCTGCTTGAACATCGTTTCGACCGCGTCGGAATATTTACGTATTCACACGAAGAAGGGACTTCTGCGTACGATTTAGACGATGATGTTCCACTTGAAACCAAAGAAGCAAGAGCGCAGGAAGTAATGGAAGTCCAACAGGAGATTTCATATGAAAAAAACCAGGAGAAGATTGGGAAGACTTTCAAGACAATAGTCGATAAAAAAGAATCCGGTCGTTATATCGGGAGAACAGAATTTGACTCTGTGGAAGTTGACAATGAAGTGATAATCAGGTCGGCATCTCCATTAAAAATTGGCGAATTTGTAAATGTTAAAATGACAAAAGCATACGATTTTGATCTGGAGGGACAGGTGGTCTGATCGGGATCAATATTGAACAAAATAAAATTTTTGATGTTAGGTATCCTGTTAAATCCTCCATCTCATTCCAGTTATTCATTATGAACTTTTCTGCCAAAACTATTTCTTATCCGCAAACAGGGTATTTTTCCGAAATTATAACAGATTATCTGAGCGGGAATAAATTTCTGAAACAATTTTATGAGCATCCCGTTTCATTTGAAGGTCTGGAAGCGTCTATTCATGAACGTGAGCGTTTCGCTACGGACCGGCATCTGCTTGTAAAATCTCTGGAAGAGCAATATAACGGATTGCCGGTGCATACGCCGGTGGCAAAAAACATCCACAGTCTTTCCGCCAAAAATACTTTCACCATTACGACAGCCCATCAGCCGGCCATTTTTACGGGGAATTTATATTTCATTTACAAAATATTACACGTAATAAAGATTGCAGACCTACTTTCAATTAAGTTTCCCGATAAACATTTCGTTCCGGTTTTTTATATGGGAAGTGAAGACGCGGATCTGGATGAATTGGGTCATATATACCTGGGTAATGAAAAGCTGGTTTGGGATACCAGGCAAACCGGAGCCGTCGGCAGGATGCATACAGAAGGCCTGGAAAAAATTATACTTCGTATTGAAGGTGAATTTGGTGGATCTGCGTTTGGCCCTGATTTAATCCAACTGCTAAGAGACTGTTATCTCCATTCAGAGAATATTCAACAGGCCACTTTAAAATTATTGAATCACCTGTTCGGTTCGTATGGTTTACTTGTCTTAATACCCGATTATCGGTTGCTAAAATCCGTAATGCGAGGTGTTTTTAAGGACGACCTGACCAGTCATCTGCCTTTTAAGATCACGGAAGAGAATATAAAACAGCTGTCGGAGAAATATTCTGTTCAGGCAAATCCCAGAGAAATAAACTTGTTTTATCTGAATGGGGACATTCGTGAACGGATAGATTACAAAGACGACAAATTCGTAGTGCATAATACCCATATTCAATTCAGGCCGGAAGAAATGGAAAAGGAGCTCGCCAATTACCCTGAAAGATTCAGTCCGAATGTGATTCTGAGAGGACTTTACCAGGAAACCATTTTGCCAAATATAGCTTTTATAGGAGGTGGTGGCGAAATGGCTTACTGGCTTGAATTTAAACCGCTTTTCAAGCATTACCGTGTTCCGTTTCCGGTTTTAGTTCTGCGCAACTCCTTTTTAATAATAAAAAAGAACTGGCTGAATAAGATTGAAAAAGCAGGTCTTGCTGAAGGATCTCTTTTCAAACCGGAAGAAGAATTAATGGAAAATTTTGTTCGCAGGAACTCTTCCAGGCAATTGAATCTGGAAAAACAAATGACCGAATTGAGACATTTTTACTCATCTGTAAAGGACATCTCCGGCGCTGTTGACAAAACACTGGAACAGCACGTTGAAAAACTGGAAACACAGGCTCTTCAGAAACTGGAGGAACTCGAAAAAAAGATGCTGCGTGCGGAGAAAAAAAATCATGAAGAAATTCGTCGAAAAATTCATGAGATCCGTGAGGCATTGTTTCCCCTGGAAAACCTGCAGGAAAGAATTGATAATTTTATTCCATGGTATGCCGAACACGGGGCTGATTTTATAGAAATATTGTATAAAAATTCACTGACTCTCGAACAGGAGTTTACAATACTGGAAGAAAATAATTAAAAATTGAAATGAATCCTTATAGGACGCATTCAAATGTATTAAGCCCAGGTATATGTTGCCTCGGTAGAGATATGCGTAATTTTAATGCCGGGCAATTTAGGTTGAAGCCATTGGACAAGGTATTCCATACCCGGTTCTTCACTATAAGCATGTCCGAGCACAATCAATGACACGGGTTTTCCAAGGGCCCTGGAGTCCCGGATATACTCAGGTGTTTCCCATTCAGGTGATTCACCAACGATGAGAAGGTCGGCCTTGTTTTCTATAAGCATTTTCAGTTGTCTCTGGCCACCGGCGGCACCGGGCATTAGTGCGATGATGCTGCAGTTTGCGGATTCATCACCTATATATCGAATGTGTGGAATTTTCAATGAATCCTTAATATGCCGGAGGATTTCAATGAATGTCTGTGCCGGTAATTGAAATACATTTTCTTCTTTTGGATTATAAGCCAGCCAGCCAGTCTTTGATAAGAAGCCATGCAGTATACCATCTGGTTTCATACGGTGCCAATAATCATGAAAGCGCCATACCGTAATCTGATATTTGTCCAGCAATTCCTTTTTTTCTTTGGCCGTCGTATTGTTTTCGATCCAATTCAAATCATCGGCGTGATTATAAAAAGTTGGTTCATGCGCGATAATAAAATTCGCTTTTATTTTGACAGCTGCCTGTATAACTTTCACCGTGGCGAACATAGTCGTTACGATACCTGTCACCACCTGTTCTCCGGATCCGCTCTTTAGAGTGTCCACGGTTTCATTTAGTTTGCCTCCCGGTACTTCCGCAATAATTCGTTCAATGACCTGAGCAACGGTTAGTGATTCGTTCGTTGTGAAATGATGATATATCGGGGTGACCATGACGCCGGCGGCACCTGCTTTCACAACATTTCCAATGAAATCCCTGCGTTTAAAAAGTTTCTTTTCCATAAAAGGTTTTAAAAATCAATCGAAATTATTCTCCCATCCGTCTTTTTTCAACCTTGCAATTTTTATGTTTACTTCTGTTTCCATTGTTTTTTTATATGCCTGCAGTTTTGATGATATACTTTCGTCAAAAGCACCCAGGATAGAAGCGGCAAGTATGCCTGCATTTTTAGACGCATTCAGCGCCACAGTCGCTACGGGAATACCATTCGGCATTTGTAATATAGAAAGGATGGAATCCCAACCATCCAGTGAATTTGAGGATTTGATGGGGACGCCAATGACTGGTAAAGAAGTAAGGGAGGCAACCATACCTGGCAGATGGGCTGCACCTCCGGCGCCTGCGATGATTACCTTGAAACCTCTTTCCATGGCCTTTGTTGCATAGCTCATCAGTCGATGCGGCGTGCGGTGCGCCGACACAATAGTGAGCTCAAACGGAATACCGAAAGACTTCAGGAAATCCGCTGCTCCCTGCATAACAGGAAGATCGCTGTCGCTGCCCATGATAATGGCCACCTGATTCATACTATTGTTTGGGGTTGAAGAGAAGTGATGCGTATTTTTTGTCTGATGGCTTTTGCTTTATAAACAAGATCGGATTTATCAGGACTCAGTATGGTGGCATGTCCCATTTTTCTTCCGGGTCTGGTTTCTTTTTTCCCATATAAATGAAGAAATACATTTTCCATCTTCAAAATGTCATCTATTCCCTCATAACTAGCTTCTCCTGAATTTCCTTCGGCTCCTATTAAATTTACGATGGCTGCATGCATGATATGTTTTGGATTTCCCAGCGGATAATCAAGCATTATCCGCCATAGCATATCGAATTGTGAGCTGAAATTGGCTTCAATCGTATGGTGGCCGCTGTTATGAACCCTGGGAGCAGTTTCATTCACCAGAACATCCCCGTTTTTATCCAGGAAAAGCTCTACTGCAAAAATGCCCGGAGATTTTAGATCCTTAACCACTTTAAGCGCAATCGCTTCTACACGCCAGGCGATTTGTTGGGGAATCTCAGCCGGACTCAGCTGATAGTCGAGTTGGTTCAGCAAAGGGTTAAAAATCATTTCCACTGGCGGATAAAGAGCAGTTTGACCCGCGAGATTGATCGCAACTATTTGAGACAGTTCTTTGTGAATATCTATCTTTTTTTCCAGCACCGACGGCTGATCAAAAGCCTGCTGAAAATCCTTTTCTCCGTTAAGCACCTGTACACCCCGGCCATCATAACCACCTGACGCAAGTTTGTGCACAGCCGGGAAAAAATCGGCATATTTTCTTAAATCTTCCCTTCGGTCAGTTACTCTGAAAGCAGAAGTAGGAATTTCATTTTCCCTGTAAAATTGTTTTTGAAGAATTTTATCGCGAATGATTCGAAGGGCGGATGGTCTCGGATATATCTTGATACCTTCTGATTCGAGTTTTTCAAGGGCCTCCACATTAACGGATTCAATTTCAATAGTAAGACCGTCAAGATGTCTGCCAAACTGATAAACATCTTCGAAATTCCGGATATCACCCTGCACAAAGCGATAACAAAGATGGGCCGCAGGGCATTCTGGATCGTTTTCCAGCAGATAAGTCTCCACCGGGTAGTTGGCGGCGGCCTGTAAAAGCATTCTCCCCAATTGTCCGCCGCCTAATATTCCGATTTTGAGCATTTTTCCAATTATGGCATGAAGATAAAACAATCTGGTTTTCAAGGTTGCGTACATAATAATATGGCCGTATTTTTGTTTTAATAAGTAACTTTCCGTACCAATGCATATTATTTTTTCCTGCACAAAGAGAATCAGGTTTTCCGGTCAGGCATTGATCCTTTTTTGCCTGAATTTGTGGTTTTCACCGCTTTTTTCCCAAACTTCTAACTCATATAACGTTCGTTTTCTGGATTATCAGAAAAGTTACCCTAAGATCAGCGAGATGATGAGCCGGGAAGATGATACACTTCAAAAGCAATTCGCAGCCAAACAGCTGATCTGGCCTGCCCGGTTTGTTTATATCCGCTCCTTTAAATATGACAGTGAGATGGAGGTTTGGGTTAAGAACAAGCAAAATGAAAAATATAAGCTTTTTAAGACATATAAGATCTGTGCTTTAGCGGGTTCTCTGGGTCCTAAACGGATGGCTGGAGATTACCAGGTGCCGGAGGGCTTTTATTACATAAATGAATTCAATCCCAGGAGCCTTTATCACTTATCCCTGGGTCTGAACTACCCAAATGCGTCTGATAGAATGCTATGCGACCTCTCTCAACCGGGAGGGGATATTTACATACATGGCAGTTGCGTAACCACCGGTTGTATTCCGATCACCGATGGACAAATTGAGGAACTCTATGTACTGGCTGCTCATGCGAAGGATATGGGGCAGGACTTTATCCCGGTTCATATATTTCCGGTAAATTTTAACAACACGAGAAGTGTTGCCTACCTGAACCATTTTCTGACAAGTTTTAATGAATTTGTTCCTTTCGAAAAGAGCATGCAGAATGCGTTCTCTTATTTTGAAAAGAACCACCAGGTTCCGCCAGTTATTGTGAATCCAAAAGGGGAGTATGTAATTGAAGAAACGGCATTGCCTGCTTTACAACCTAAGGCGGACCCCAGGTCAATTAAAAAGATCAGCCATCCGGAACAACCCATACCTGAAGAGGAACTTGCAATCAGTGTAGATAAACTGCCTTTGTATCCGGGTGGAAATCCAGCCTTTAAGATATTCATTGACAAACTCAGCGCCCAAATGATAAACGAGCTTGAGCCGGGCCAACGTAAAGCATTTGTACTGATGGAATATATTATTGATGAAAATGGAAGGACTATTTACGCCAATGCGATCAGCGGAGGTAATGAAAAGATGAATTTGCAGATTGAAAAAGCTTTTACAGGTATGTCCATATGGACTCCTGCTGTACGTCAGGGGAAAAATGTTCCATTTAAACTCAAACAAACCATTATGGTAGAAGCACCGTAATGGTTAATCCTTAGTTGAGAATGACAGATAAGTTGCAATCAATACATAAGTGTTTGAACCGTTTCAGGGGACCACTGTTGTAATACTATTTTTCTTTCACTGATCAGACTTTCGAGCAATTCTTTTTTATAATGCCTGACGGTCAACAGGGTTAGTCCATTTTCCATCTCCACATCGAATATTTTTGATGCTTCAATCGCCAGGTTTTCGATCTTTTCAGGAATATTATCAACGCACACTTGTAATATGACCGCGCCAGTTTGAAGCAGGTTAGCCTGAATATGGAGAGAAGAAAGTATGTTATATAAATGTGCTGTTCCTTCTTCCCCCACAAATGAATAATCCTTCGATCTCAGATGAACAAGCACCTGATTTTGTTTTAAAACGATGATCGACGGTAAAATGTCAATGTGTCTGGAATGAATGAGTGTACCAGGCAGATTCGGATCCAGAAAACATTTCACCCGGAGGGGGATATTCTTATTTTGTAAAGGTTTGATGGTTTTTGGATGAATGACCTGTGCTCCGTAAAATGCCATTTCGATCACTTCATCATAGCCTAATTCTCTTATATATTCCGCGTTTGGAAACGCTTTTGGATCTGCATTCATTACACCTTCCACATCTTTCCAAATGGTCAGACTATCTGCGTTCATAAGATTGGCAAAAATGGCTGCAGAATAGTCACTTCCCTCCCTGCCCAGGGTGGTACTTTCGTTGGCATCTGTTGATCCAATAAATCCCTGTGTCAGAACGATATTGTTATGAATAAATAATGGAAGAATCAATTTCGAAAACCTGTCAGTGGTCTTATTCCAATCCAGATTTGCGGCGCGGAACTGATCATCGGTCGCGAAAATATCCCGAACGTCGATCCAATCGTTCAGGATGCCCTCGTTTTGCAAAAAGTCACTGATAATTGAAGTTGACAGGAGTTCGCCAATACATACAATCTGATCGTAATAATAATTATAAGATTTTACGGGCTTATCGTTCAGCAACCATTCCACTTCAGTAAAAAAATCTGTCATTCTTTGCTGGAAAATACTATTTACCTGCGCACCCAGGGATTCTGCCAATTTCAAGTGGTTTGATCTGATATGACTAAACAGTTCCAACGCCTTAACGCCGTCTCCTGCAAAAAAAGCTTCCACCACTTTTTCGAGGGCATTGGTTGTTTTACCCATTGCAGAAATTACGATCAGGATTTTTTCCGAACCATAAATTTTAAGAATGACCGGTAAATTCCGGATGCGCGAAACAGAATCAACACTTGCCCCTCCGAATTTGAAAACTTTCATAAAGCAGGTTTATCAAAGGCGCAAAGATAATGTGGTTCAGGATCGCAATAACTATGTTAAAAAAACATTCAGATTTAATGAGTTCAAAAATCAATTGTATATTAATCTGAATTTGATAAATCATGATGACCATTTTTTATAATCTGAATCTTTGTCTGATTTTGCTGATTGGATTTCATTACGGAAGCCGGGACAAAAATGTAGAAACGATGGAATCTGATATTTTGAAATATGTAAATGAGGACCGGTTGGCCCATGGACTTTCTCCGCTACAGATGAACGATTTGGAATCTTCCCTGGCAGCCAGACACAGTCATGATATGTCAGTGGGGAAAGTAAAATTCGGACATGATGGGTTTAATTCGCGCGCCAAAGCCATTCAAAAGGCGCTAGGCAGCATGGAGATCGGAGAAAATGTAGCGGAAGGTTCGATGACAGCGCGTGAAGTGGTTGACGGATGGCTGCATAGTCCGGGTCATAAGAAAAACATCGAAGGCAATTTTACGCTTACCGGAATTGGGTATGCCTCTGATAAAAAAGGTGATATTTATTTCACGCAGATCTTTTCCAGGTAGTTTTTGGAAGTTATTGCATTTAAATTGCATGCCGTAACTTGCCTGCCATGAAAAAAATGGCCATTATTTCAGTCAGGGATCTCACTAAAAGATACGGAAATTTTGAAGCTGTTAAACAGATCAGTTTCGATGTTTTCCAGGGAGAAATCTTCGGACTACTGGGACCAAACGGTGCGGGTAAGTCCACCACACTCGAAATCATTGAAACGCTTCGTGAAAAAACCTCCGGGACGGTTATTGTTGATGGGATTGATCTGGACAGAAGTCCCAATGAAATTAAGAAACGGATCGGTGTGCAATTGCAGACTTCAGGATATTATCCAAACCTGAATTTAACGGAGCTGCTTCATTTGTTTGGAGGTTTATATAACCGGGATATTAAGCCCATGGAATTTTTGAAGAAAGTAAATCTTCTTGACAAGGCCAAATCAAAGTATAAAGAACTCAGCGGAGGTCAGAAACAAAGATTTTCAATTGCCACAACATTGATCAATCAGCCGAAAATTATTTTTTTGGACGAACCCACCACGGGTCTGGATCCACAGGCACGGAGAAATCTTTGGGAATTGGTTCAGGAAATCCGGAATTCCGGTACGACTGTCATCATTACCACACATTATATGGATGAAGCAGAAGTGCTCTGTGACCGGGTGGCCATTATGGATTCCGGGAAAATCATTGCTTTGGATTCACCTGACCAGTTGATCGATAAACTTGTTGCTTCCGGTTTCGAAAGGCCCAGGGAAGTGAAAAAGGCAAATCTGGAAGACGTGTTTATTCAAATGACCGGAAAAGAGTGGAGGGAGGATTAGTGCGGGAGTATAAGAGTGAAAAAGTATGGAGGATGTGTCATTAATAACTAATAACTGATAATTAATAACCATGTCAGATCCACGATATCCAATCGGCAGATATGAGCCGAAGCCATTTTCAGAAGAACAAAAAAAAGAATGGTTGAATAATATTCGCCAACTGCCGACTGAACTGGAATATGCAATCCAAAACCTGGATGCTGCCCAATTGCAAAGCCCTTACCGTGAAGGGGGATGGACTATTCATCAACTGGTTCATCATGTAGCGGACAGTCACATGAATGCCTACATACGTTTTAAACTGGCGCTGACTGAAGATGATGTGACAGTCAAATCATATGAGGAGCAGCTATGGGCTGATCTTGCAGATGTAAAGATTCTTCCTGTCAATATATCGATTACTTTACTGCATGCATTACATACCCGTCTATACGCAGCTATTAAAGATCTACGGGTCGATCAATGGAACCGAACTCTAAATTACCCTGGCAAACCGGTGCCGGTGACAATATGGTTTTTACTGGGTATGTACAGCTGGCATGGGAAACATCATACGGCTCATATTCTTTCTTTCCGGAAAGCCAATCAGATTGTATGAAAGATCTTCGATGGGAAAGAATATCTTCCGAATACATATCAAAGGATATGTGGGGAACAGTCCGGAAGGATACGTGCAAAACCGCGGAAGGGAAAATTATCAATCCCTATTTTGTTTATGAATTCCCAACCTGGGTTTCCGCTGTGGCCATTACAGCAGATGGGAAAATAATTATCGAACGCCAGTACCGATATGCCCTGGATCTCACCTGTTATGAAATCCCCGGTGGTTGTGTTGATGAAACAGATAAGTCGCTCGAAGACGCGATTGCAAGAGAATTAATGGAGGAAACGGGATACAGATTTTCCAACTATGAATATCTTGGGAAAATTTCTTCCAACCCTTCTACTAATAATAACTGGATGCATATGTACCTGGCTACCGGTGGTGTTTACGAAAAAAAACAGGAGTTAGATCACAACGAAGAAATCGAAGTATATTTACTCAGCCTTGAGGAAGTAAAAAAACTATTGAAGGACAATCTGATTGTTCAGAGTATGCATGTAACGACATTGTTTTATGCGCTGGCTAAAATGAAAGATCTTTTATATTGACTTCTCCTACAAGAAAAACACTGCCGCATATCAGAATCAGGTCTTTTGAATTAGCCCTCAACACAGCCGCCTCCAGCGCTTGTTTTATATGGGAAAAGCAAAGTCCATGTAATCCCAGCTTTTCGGCCTTTTCTGCCAGTTCTGTTTCCGGCAGCGCTCGTGGAATTTGAGCACGGGTGAAATAATAATTTGACATTTTGGGTAAGGGGCGAAGAACATTTTCAATGGCTTTGTCTTTTACCAAACCGATGATGATATGTAGTTCATCATGCGAAGTATTCTCAATTTGTTTCGCGATGGCTTTCATGCCCTCCTCATTGTGTCCTACATCGGTTATTATTAATGGGTCTTCATGTAGAATGTCCCAGCGTCCGTGCAAGCCCGTGAGGGTCTTTACATGTTTTAATCCCAGTTGCATAGCAGAATCGGAAATATTAAATCCTTTTTGATTCAGTACTGAGACTACTTCAGCAACCGTCACTATATTTTTTAGTTGGTAAACGCCAGGAAGATCAAGCAAAAAGTTTTTTTTATTGTTGTTATGTTTCTCCGTCAATTGTACAAATAAAAATTGGCCCTCAGTTCTCCATTCTCCCGGGAATCTTTTCTGACTGGCGAAATAAATAGGCGAACCATTTTCAAGAGCCGACTGAAGAAATATATTTTTTATATCTGGCTGTTCCTCGCCAATTACAACCGGGACTCCGGGTTTGATAATGCCTGCTTTTTCATAGGCTATTTTCTGTAGTGTGTTTCCGAGCAGATCCATATGATCATAACTGATATTGGTTATCACCGAAACCTCAGGGATGATAATATTGGTACTGTCAAGCCTTCCTCCTAATCCCACTTCGATAACGGCGATATCAATTTCTTCGTTTGCAAACCATTCGAAGGCCATGGCCACCGTGATTTCAAAAAAAGAGGGCTCTTTTTTTTCTATAAAATCACTCAATCGTTCTGTAAAAGCAATTACATTTTTTTCCGGTATCACATGTCCGTTAATCCGAATGCGTTCCCTGAAATCGTGTAAATGGGGTGAAGTATAAAGCCCGGTTTTATATCCGGCTTTTTGTAATATGGCAGCCAGCATATGGCTGGTAGATCCTTTGCCATTGGTTCCGGCAACATGAATGGATTTGAATTTTTTTTCAGGATTGCCCAATTGATCACTGAGCGCCTGAATGTTGATAAGGTCAGGTTTATAAGCCGCTGCCCCGATCCTGCTAAAGACTGGCAGGCGGGTAAAAAGGTATTCGATCGTTTGGGGGTAATCCATATGTCGGTTATCCAAAAAAGCGATCAGTTGTTATTCTTGAAATCGCCCCGTTTCCATGCCTGGATGAAATCTGCCCAGGCCAAAGGGTTAAATATATTTTGAGGCGGATTTTGGCCAGTATAAGAATATTTAGTGGCATTTTGTTTGAGATAATAATTGGCAGCTTCCCTGGCATCAGAGGGAAGCCCGCGGGCGAGTATTCGTCTTTTGACAGCGTCATTGTTTTGACGTGCGATCTCGATTTGGTCGTCGGGTACTTTGGTGTTTACGAAATCCCTGTCAAACTGCTCCCTCGTCGGTCTTGGTCGTATGATTGTGGCTGGCAGGTACATGGTGTCTGTGATCATTAACTGTATAATGCTCCACTGATTACCCTCAAGATTTTTAGGAACATCCACCAACCGGGGTTTGTAACCTACACTGGAAAACTCTATCTGATCACCTTTCATTACGACGATGGAAAACACGCCCTGTTCGTTGGTAAAAGTTCCGCGGTGCTGTCCTTTGACAACAATACTTACTGAAGGAATGCCCTGAAGACTATCAGCAGTCATGACCACACCGTAAAACTGTACCACCGAATCCTTTAATTTATCGAATTGGGCTTCCAGGGCAAAGGGTAGGCTCAGAAAAATGAAGTATAGTAGAAATTTTTTCAAAACTGCGCCAAAAATAAAGTTTATAAATCGTAAATCGCCAACAAATTAATGCCCCCATAGACTAATTTTGCAGCCAGTTTATTCTTTTTAACAAAACATTGCGCATGAATGTTGATAAAGTGTTGAAGGCACTTAGTACAGTGCAAGAACCGGACCTTGGAAAAGATCTGGTTACGCTGAATATGGTGAAGGATATCGTGATAAATGGTAATGACCTTTTATTTACAGTAACTCTCACGACGCCGGCTTGTCCTTTAAAGGACCTGATAAAAAATAATTGCATAAAAGCAATACATCAACTGATCGGAAATGAAATAAATGTGAAGGTTCATTTTATTTCAGAAACGAATTCAAAAAGAACTGACCCTGAAACCATCCTGCCAAAGGTTAAAAACATTATCGCCGTGGTCAGCGGAAAGGGTGGAGTAGGAAAGAGTACGGTAGCATCTAACTTCGCTCTGGCACTGGCGGAAGATGGTGCGAAAGTGGGGTTAATGGACGCAGATATTTATGGTCCCAGCGTGCCCATCATGTTTGGTGTTCGTGGCCAAAGGCCAATGATGAAAACTATAAATGGCAAAGGTATGATTTTGCCAATGGAGAAATTTGGCATTAGATTAATGAGTATCGGGCTACTTGTCGATGAGAAGGACGCGGTCGTATGGCGGGGCCCGATGGCCAGTTCCGCTATCAAGCAATTTGTATCGGATGTTTTCTGGGATGAGCTGGATTATCTGGTTATCGACATGCCGCCAGGTACCGGTGATATTCACCTCACGCTGATGCAAACGGTTCCGGTAACCGGGGTAATTATTGTGAGTACCCCACAGGATGTTGCGCTGGCGGATGCCAAAAAGGCGATTGCGATGTTTGCGCAGGCGCAATTAAAAACACCACTGATCGGGCTGGTTGAAAACATGAGTTATTTTGTTTCTGAGGAGGCACCGCAGCATAAATATTATATTTTCGGAAAGGATGGGGGTAAAAAGCTTGCTGAGGAATATGATATTCCGTTTCTTGGACAAATTCCCCTTATTCAAAAGATACGGGAAGGAGGTGATGAGGGAAAACCGGTAATGGTTGGTGAGGATTTGGACGCCAGGAAGGCCTTCCAGCATTTTGCAGGAAATGCAGCCCGCAGTATCGCCATGATTAATGCCAATATTAATATAGAGAAAAGAGCAGAATTGGTCGTTGCTTAATTAATTATGTACGATATACCATATTTCAAAGCGGAACATCCGGAGGAAGTACTTGCTTACATGAAGGCGCACCCATTTGCATTTATATGCGGTGCAGATTCTAACAGGAAGCCAGTGGCTACCCAAATACCGGTCCTGTTTGAAAACCGGGATGATAAATTGTTTCTGCAAGGTCATTTCATGAAAAAACAGGACCATACGAATGCTTTTATGAAGCACCCGGATGCGCTGGTCATTTTTTCCGGTGCGCATTCATACGTAAGTGCCAGTTGGTATGAAAATAAGCAGATTGCAAGTACCTGGAACTACCAATCTGTACAGGCTTCCGGTGTTATTCGGTTCCAGGATACCGCATTCCTTCTTCAGCTCATTACCCGGTTAACAGAAACTTTTGAAGCTCCGGGATCACCATCACTGGTACAAAAGATGGATAACGCCTATGTGCAGCAAATGATGCAGGCCATCGTAGCCTTCGAAATGGAAGTAATCTCTGTACGACATGTATTTAAACTAAGTCAGAATCGGGACGAGAAATCCCGGGAAAATATTGTTTCACGTTTGAGTGAGCGTGGAGCTGACGGCATTGAAATTGCAAGAGCTATGGACCGGGGAAATAAAATTGATTTATGAACCGGACGACACTCATTGAACAAATCAATTCGAAACGAAATTATTTATGTGTCGGACTGGATGTTGATCCGGAAAAAGTTCCCCCTTCATTGTCACATTTGGCAGATCCGGTATTTGAATTCAATAAAAGAATCATTGACGCAACAAAAATCCACTGTGTTGCTTACAAAATGAATACTGCATTTTATGAAGTATCCGGTGCAGCCGGTTGGAAAAGTTTACAAAAAACCGCTGACTATATACCCTCCACGCATTTCAAAATTGCAGATGCGAAACGTGGAGATATCGGAAATACTTCGTCTTTTTATGCCCGCGCTTTTTTTGAAACTCTTTCTTTTGACGCAGTTACGGTCGCACCTTATATGGGCGAGGACAGTATACGGCCATTTCTTGCCTATCCAAATAAATGGACTATTCTGCTTGGTCTGACTTCCAATCCGGGGGCAGCTGATTTCGAGTTGCAACAGAACCAACAGGGATTTTTATACGAATCCGTCATTCATAAAGCCTCACAGTGGGGTACAACCGAAAATCTTATGTTTGTTATTGGGGCAACAAAGGCAGAATGGTTTTCACGTATCCGTACCATCGCTCCCGATCATTTTTTCCTTGTACCGGGTTTGGGAGCCCAGGGCGGAAATCTGAAAGAAATCTCTGAAAGGGTCATGAATAAAGATGTCGGGTTATTGGTGAATGCAAGCCGAACCATTATTTATGCTGGTTCAGGGGACGATTTTGCGGAAAAAGCCGGCGAAATCGCCGCTGGTTATGCCTCTGAAATGTCTGTTTATTTAAAAAAGAATGCATCTGTCTAAACAGATGCATTTATATTCCGAGGTTCCACGTTATAAGTTGACTTTATCCCCATCTTTGTCATTGTCCTTATCGTCATCGCCGTTGTCTTTCCCAACAGACTTATCTTTATCACTTGTCAGTCTCACGCTCCCGAAACTACTTTTGATCTTTATTCTTCCGGATCCGCTGCCCGCATTTCCGGAATAATTCTTATCGAATTTGGGACCGGAAGATTCGTCTTCATTTTCTTCTGCAATTTTGAACTCCGTTCTGTTTTTAAAACTACCAAAATTGGTATATACATCGAACCGGGCTGAGAGATCATCCGGAACTTTCAGATCGATGGTAGAATAAGACTGGAAAAGGGAAAGTTCATTAATTGTTTTATCCACAAAGAGACTCACCTGGCTACAGAATTGTACGTCTACTTTTGAATTGCCTCCGATGCCGGCTACAGTGGATTTGCTATTAAACTTAAAAATGACATCGGCGTTATTCAGGTGACCGATTTCTGCTTTTCCAAATTCGACATGAATTATTTTGGCATTTGGAATTTTTCCAGTTGTCAGTTCTCCGAATTTACTGGTCAGGCTGGCAGTTCCCGCAAAATCCGGAATATTTATTTTCCCAAAACTGTTTTCGATGCGGAGCGGGTTTCTGGAGGGCATGCTCACTTTGTAATCCACATAAAACTTCCTGTTATCCTCACCGCCATTATCTTTACTCTTTCCCATATTTCCAATTTCTGTTTTGAAAGCGATCTCCTTTCCGCCCTGATGGTCAGTTACATTAATCTGATCCATCATCCGTTGCGCTCTCTCATCAGAATTCGCACGCACACCGATTTCAATATCGACCTGGATCTCATTTTTATCCCAGGTACTGACAGCCACATTTCCGAACGAATTTTCGATAGATAAACGATCGTCCGGCCCAACCGTATACGATTTGGTGATTGTTCTCTTTTTTTCAACATTGTCGCCTGAGTTGGCCATTCCCAGAAAGGGAGCCAGTGCAAAGGCAAGCAGGGCAAGGCATTTAAACGGATTTATATGCTTTTTCATACGCAGATTTTTTAGAATGTTTTATTTTTTTAATGATATCCAACTGCTTGTTTAATAGTCCAATCTGAAGTTGAAGATTTGAAATCATCGCTTCAATTACCTGTTCCCGGTTGGAATTATTCGGTAACTGGGTTTTTAAGGAATGGTATACGCTGTCTAGCTTCTGCACATCGCCGGAGAACTGTCTGTACAATAACGGTTCGTCCTTTTCAAGTGTTTTGAGTTCTTCATGTTTGAGCTCTATCAGCTTCGCATAGTAAAACATTTCTTTATTTTCTCCGGTTTCAGGGAGTTCTTTTGAAGGACTAGGATCCTGATTTCCCGAATTTATTTTCTGCGGAGCGACCGCTTCCTTCCTGGCAATTTGTGTTGAAGTATCCGTCGGTATATTAATCACGGGCAGATGGTTATTTGAATCGATTTGTGACGGATTTTTTCCTGCAACTTCTGTGGCTTTGTTCTGACGCAGCGAATAATAAAGGATCGTTGTGATACCGATCATTACGATGACTGCTGCAGCAGCCAGCCAGCGTTTGAAAGGTATGGTACGAATGGGTGTTGCCTTTTCAGATTCCGGATTTAATCTTTCGCTGATCTTTTCCCATACTTTTGGATCGGGTGTTTCCGCGTCAAATTTCTCGCGGTTTTCCAAAACAAATTTTTCCAGTGGACTGCTCATGATAAGCCTCCTTGTTTTATGATGAATAACAATTTTTGTTTCGCACGCATATATTGAGTTCTTACAGTGGCATGTGATATTTGCAGGATCTCAGCTATTTCTTCCTGATCGTATCCTTCAAATAAATGGAGTGTAAGAACCGTTCTATAACCATTTGGCAATTCTTTTACTGCTTTTTTTATTTCCTCCACTTTCAATTTTAATCCTTCTTCATCGAATTCGTCTTCCTCGGGTAAATGCACCGCACTTGTTTTATCGATATCAATAATGTCCATTTTCTTTTTTCTAAGCGTGTTAATCGACTTATTGATCACGATCCTTTTTAACCAGGCCCCAAAGGTTGATTTGTAAGCAAAACTTTCAATCGCAGCAAACGCATCTACAAATGATTCCTGCAGTACATCTTCAGCGTCTGCTGTATGATTTACTATTCGCAAACTTGTGTTATACATGGCTTTGGAATATTTTTGATATAATTCGCCAAAGCTTCTCCTGTCGCCTCGTCTGCAGCGTTCTACCAATTCATCATGTTGTATAGGTACACTTAACTCCAACAGCTGTTTTATTTTCTAATATTAAGTACACAAAGAAAAGCAGGATGTTGCATCTGTATTTTAAAATAAGGGTCTAATGAGAGTTGTCATGCAAATCATCGTGTCACGCCTATTATCTTGATAACGTAATTAATTCGGAGTCAATGTTATAAGAAAAATTAAACAGTTGGTAACCGGCCGCGTTGAAAAAAACTGACTGTCTTGGGCTTTAGGCTTAAATAGGTATTTTCGCATCCAACTTCACTGTCATGGCTGTAAAAACCGATACATTTCAAAGTCCGGATTATTACCAGGTAGACGATCTGCTTACTGAAGAGCATAAACTCATCCGGGAGTCGGTTCGTTCATATGTTAAAAAAGAGATAAGTCCCATCATAGAGGACTATGCTCAAAAATCTGAATTTCCACAACAAATAGTAAAGCAACTGGGAGATCTGGGTTGTTTTGGACCTACTATTCCGGAATCCTATGGTGGTGGAGGGCTGGACTACATAAGCTATGGTTTGATGATGCAGGAGCTTGAAAGAGGTGATAGTGGCGTTCGGTCCACAGCTTCCGTACAAGGCTCATTGGTTATGTTCCCTATACATGCTTATGGTTCTGAAGAAATGAAAAAAAGGATGCTTCCCAAATTAGCAAGCGGTGAATGGCTGGGATGTTTTGGTCTAACAGAACCGGATCATGGTTCAAATCCCGGGGGGATGTTGAGCAATATCCGTGATGCCGGAGACTATGTTGTGTTAAATGGGAGCAAAATGTGGATCAGCAATGCTCCTTTTGCCCAGATTGCTGTGGTTTGGGCCAAGGATGAGCAGGGTGAAATCAGGGGATTGGTTGTTGAAAGGGGGATGGAGGGTTTTTCTGCTCCAATAACTCATGGGAAATGGAGCCTGAGGGCTTCTGCCACAGGTGAATTGGTTTTTGACAATGTCAAGGTCCCCAAAACAAACCTGTTTTCAGAAATAAAGGGATTGAAAGGCCCATTGAGCTGCCTTACAAAAGCCAGATATGGGATTGCATGGGGTGCTGTCGGTGCCGCGATGGATTGTTATGATACCGCTTTACGATACAGCAAAGAGAGGATTCAGTTTGGCAGGCCCATCGGCGGCTTCCAGCTTCAACAGAAAAAGCTTGCTGAAATGATTACTGAAATTACCAAAGCACAACTAATGAATTGGCGATTAGGCGTATTGATGAATGAAAAAAAAGCAACTCCGGCGCAAGTGTCCATGGCAAAAAGAAATGGTTGTGAAATTGCCACTCAGATTGCCAGGGAAGCCAGGCAAATGTTAGGTGGGATGGGTATTACCGGAGAATATCCCATTATGCGGCATCTGATGAACATGGAAAGTGTGCTTACTTATGAAGGTACTCATGATGTGCATTTGTTAATCACCGGCATGGATGTAACCGGATTAAACGCGTTCATGTAAAAATTTGTATGCTGTAACTGTATGCGTTTTGCGATACCTGAATTTTTAAAAAGTTTTGTAATTATAAATAGGGGGCATGCGTATATTTCTGATCGGGTTTATGGGTTCCGGTAAAACACACTGGGGAACGCAAATTGCAAAAAGACTTCAAATTCCATTTTACGATCTCGACGCCGTAATTGTAAACAATGAAGGCATGAATATTTCGGAAATCTTTGCAAACAAGGGTGAGGAATATTTCCGGTATATAGAAAAACAGACCATGGAAGATCTGGTAAGCAGGGAGGAAAATTTCGTGTTATCAGCGGGGGGCGGAACCCCCTGTTTCTTCAATAATATTGAATTTATGAAACGCAGTGGGAAAGTACTTTGGCTGAATACTTCAATGGAAGCACTGAATCAGCGTCTCATGAGTGAAAAAATGTCGCGCCCCCTGTTGCGCAGTATAACAGAGGCGGATTTACGCGCTTATATTATACGTAAACTGAGCGAACGTAAAATGTATTATGAGCAGGCTGATCTGATGGTTCACGAAGAAACAACAGATCTGGACTCTTTTATTAAAATGCTTCAGTAATCTGGACAGCCGGGAAAAATATTTGAAAAAATCATCTGACATCCTTTCTTTTTTAAAATCGATAAATAATTTCAAATTTACAAACTCCAAAATTCGGGTGAATGCATAAAAAATTTCTGATAACAGCGTCTGTATTTGGAGTTCTTGCTGTTATAGCCGGCGCTTTTCTCGCCCATCAGCTCAAACAAAAAATGCCGCAGGCGGCGATTGAAGTTTATGAAACGGCGGTCCGTTATCAGTTTTACCATGTCTTTGCGTTGCTGGCATCTGGAATACTGGCTGAAAAATTTGCCGGTATTCAGATAAACAGGGCAGGCATTTGCTTTATTGCCGGAATCCTGTTGTTTAGCGGTTCCCTTTATTTAATCTCGGGACTCATATCAAATGGAATTTCTGTTCCTTTTGTTTTAGGTATACTGACTCCCCTGGGTGGAGTTTCATTTATTTTGGGTTGGCTTTTTTTAACGCTCGCAATCAGTAGCGAAAGGCGTTCTTAACATATCTTTGCCGTCATGGCTCAGCGTTCAAAGTCAAAGAAAAACCAATCCTCCGGCACATCCTCCCTGAAAACAGAAAAGGAGGCCAAACTCACTGTTTC
>DASXNJ010000235.1:0-9489 GCA_036495145.1 Puia sp. | reverse complement strand
TCCGTATTGCTCACCTTGTTAAAAGTAATTGATTGTCCCATGCCCCAGTTGGCATAGAATTGTTTTGAAAACTTCATCGACACCACAAATAACAGGGGCACGGCAGAGTTTGAAACATCAGCTTTTGGCTGTGAACTTGACACTGTATATAATCTATAATAACCGGTTTCAAATCCAAGTGCTACAAATGAATGTTGAGGTTCCCACATCAACCTCGCTGAAATGGCGTATTTAAAACTACTTACATCGTCTTTTGAAGTAACCAGGTTATTGAAAAAATAACTGGGACCCGCACCGGCATAGACAGAAAACTTATGGTATGGGCCAGTCTCTCCCTCGCCATTTTGGGCTAAGGTTATACCGGATATCAGGCAGAAAGAAATAGCTAATATTAATGTATGAATTCGCATGCTGTAGAATTAAGGGACAAAAGATTGGTTCAGTTTATTTCATCGTATAAAAATCATACACTACATAACAAGGATAATCAGATATGAACCCATCGAACTGCCCATTTTGAATATAGTTTGCAACTAATGTTTTATCATTTAGCGTCCAGCTGATTACTTTAATGCCCTGTGTGTGCGCTTGTGCTACATCACTCAGCAATAAACCTCTTGAATACCGCGGCCCCCAACGGGTACTTCCATTGTCAATTACATCCTGCAAAGTGAGTTCGCACATAGTTTTTAAATCGGGGTTTGCACGATAGGGAGGATAGGATTGAAATTGACCAATGACGGTAGTAGAAGGCAAATCTGCATAAATAACCACATTCCTTCCCACAGCCTTTGCATGGGCCTGGGCATTCAAAACAATTGGCTCGAGCGCCTGAAATATGCCTTCATCTCCTTTTATATCCATCCAGAAATAGGTCATCGTGGTGGAGTCAATAAAGTCCTGCAGACATTCTGCCAGAGAAGCAATTTTCTGTCCGTCAATTAATTTAAGATACTCTTCCAGAAAATCAAAAGAGAATTGAGTCCAGTTACCTGAAATGGGACTCTTTTGCGTAAGGCGAACATCAATATTCCCATCATGCATCATAATAGGCACGTTATCACGGGTAAGTTGTACATCGAATTCCAATCCATTCACACCATAATCTTCGTCATTTGTTACACCAAGAAGTGAATTTTCCGCAAATGGCGGATTGGCGACTGTCTGAACCCCGTGATGAGCATAAATTTCGAATGGAGTGCTTTTCGCGTAGTCGGAAAAGTTTCTGGTGAATTTTATACTGAGTGGCGTTTGTGTACCATTTCCATTCTCGATATTGCCCGCCAGTGTCAGGTTGCTGATATTACCCGTGGCGAGGAAGGCGTCTGCATCAGCTTTTGGCATGCTGAAATTGACAAGCCCTTGCCGGGCATCCTGGGAATATCTGTAGAAGCCCGCAAATTTCAAAGATCCATCGTTTTGTTCCAGACCGTATTTAAGGATCATAAAAATACCGCCATTGCCAAAAAAGGAAACCCTGTATTTGGAAACCTTGCAAACAAAACTGGTTCCCAGTGCATCACTTCCCGATGCCAGTTCGTATATGGCTTCCATCGGTTTCATCTTCGTATAAGGAAGAAATGAAACATTTCCAATATCGATAGGCGGTTGTAGTGTTGTCTGATTCCTTGAACAGGAAAAGAAGACAAACAGGACAATTAAATATTTGTATGTGTTGCGGGAGCTCATGATCATTTTATTTCTGTTATAAGTTTATACCCACCTGGAACTCTGGCATCCAGTACCTTTTTCCATTTACAGGAAATGCCGGCCATGCAACAATATGATACTGGATATAGTCCATTTTCAATCCAAAAGTGATTGCCCTGTTTTTATATAGTTTCTGTTCGAAATTGGCTGAAAAGCTATAACCATTTATAAAACTGTTTGCCGTCGTCAGTGTGTTTTTGTCTTCAGTTATATATAGCACACTTGTCACATAAAGATCCGCCCGGAAGGTCACGGCGGTTTTTGCAAAAGCATGTCCGAAACTAATAGATGGCTGCTGTTCCCATCCGGTCAGCGTTGTTGCAAATCCAAATTGTTTTAGTCGTCCGTAATTCCAGGCAACATTCCACCCCAGACCGATATAATTGTCATTGATTTTGTAATTCCAGTAAGGTCCCAGATAGATCCGGTTGGAAATAATGAGGCTCGACAGACCGCCCTGTACATTAAAGCCTGCGGGCAAAGTATATTTTGCCTGATAAGAAAACATCGGCGCGGTAATATTATCCAGCGTCCAGTCCTTGGGGACAACCACATACAAAACCGAAATGGAAGAGGAGTAATGGCCGGACGGCAAGGGCTGCGGCAGGTTAAAACTGGCCTTGTGAATGTCAAACGTGTCCTCTTTATTCTGTCCAAAACTGCAAAAGCATGAAATCAGCATGCTGAAAACCAGGATGGTCCTGCTTTTTTTATAATTACTGCATGTATTCACTAAATTATTTTTTTGTTACCTGGAAATCAGAATTAATATTTCAAAAGGATCCGGGACGGGGCGGCCTGAATCACCTGAACGAGGTATGACAGTCAAGCAGCTTTGTACGCGATCGATTTGGTTATACTGCAATTTATCTAATCTTTTACTAATTAAGGGCCTACCCGCCCATTTAACCGATAAACAATATCAAATATATAAAGACTATCCTATCAGGCGACAGTCAGAAAAGGGACTTTAGAAGTTTTGAATCCATTATATATCTGTTCAACCAGATCATGGTCAAGCAGAAATTTGTTCAGAAATTCTTTTGATATCCAGGATTTATTTATAAAATGATTCTTGAGCGATTTGATAAGGATATCTGCTTCTGTTTTCCTTCCCAAATGGAACAATATAGCTACACGCAAAATAATATTCATGCTCAGATCGGGAATGGCCATTTCATCCGAACATGCAAGAGCGAGTGAATATTCTTTTTGTTTGAAATGATATAAACCGATAAATAATTTAAATAATGGCGGATAAGATTTGTTCCGGCTCATCGAAATTCGGATCAGTTCTATTCCCCTGTTGTATTCTCCGGCCGCAATCATCAGACAACCGCAAATGCCCGTTATACCCATTGCATTTGGATTGAGTGTAAGGGTATATTCCAATGCGTCCAATGCGGACTGTTTATTGTTTAAAAGAATATGAGCCATCGCAAGCGCGATCTGGCTATGCTGGCTTTGTGGATTTATTTTTAAAGCTGTACGAACTGATTGTAAGCCCTGCTGCAGCGGGTTTTCGTCTGAGGTTTGTTCAAACAAAAATGCCAGCAGAGCGAGTTGTCCGTAAAAGGCCCAGGCCAATCCATCCGACGGATTTTTTTCAATAGCGTACTCCATAGCGGCGTATGCTTTTTTAAAAACTTCATCGTTGAATCCGGAATAAAATATATTGTACCAGGAGAGCGTATTCATGCAGGCGTCGCCTGTTTTATTTTTCATCAGACCGCGTGAGGACCGTTGTATAATGACTCCGTTAAAATCACCCAGGACAGCGACGATAGAGCTGATGATATTATCTCCGACTTCAAATAAATTGGAAGACTTGAAATTGCGGTGATACAATTCAGTCCATATCTGTGCACCTGAATCTGTTTCTATAAGCTGGACAGCTACCCTTAACTTCCTGGCTTCAAATTGCACATTTCCTGTTATTATGAATTGCGCACCAAACTGCCTGGCCAATTCGTGTATGTCTCTGTTTTCCGGCGTGAGTTGCCGGGTTGTATAATAGGATATCACGGAAAAATCAGGAAATTGGCCGAGTTCAGAACTTAGCTGCTGACCGAGGTTATCAGCAAATGCCTGGCGGGATATATCCGATTCAAAGGTTCTGAAGGGCATCACGGCGAGTGAAATGGATTCTGGTATATTTTTGAAATGAACAGGCATAATATCCGGCCCTGGATTCGGGATGTTCTGGATTTTATTTCCAAATACCGGGACGTAACTGCCCTTGGGTACGGAGATTTCTATATCATCTGCCAGGCCCGCTTCTTTATAGTAATAGCTTAGCGCACGCCGTAATCTGCCTGCGTGTATACGAACGATCGCATCATGTTGTGGTTTAAAACTAATAGGTTTGTTCAGGACATTGACGGCAATCGTATACTCTTTTATTGTATTGGACCTGCCTGCCAGGGTTTCATCAATGATATAAGATAAAAAACGGCGAAGTATGTCAGAAACAGAAAATACCGGGCAGCGAAATATTTTTTGAAGTTGTGCATGTATGAGGTCTTCCGGATACATCCCGGAAACCCCCAAAGTAGTTTTGGTACTCATGGGATGAGGTTTTACAGTTAAATGCCTGATTAGCCAATGTTTGCACTACTAATAAAGTACCTTGAGTAAACCGGGGACGGATTGCAGAATTAAAATTAAGGATAAAGGGCCGACTAACAATTTATTATACACGGTAGTTTATATCGACAGCCATTGATGAATGCGCTTCAAACAGAACTGGGTCTTATTAAAAGCAGATTTCCTGATTGTAAAACGATCATCGAATATCTGTATAGAAATGATACAGATTTTAAATCTCTCTGTGCGGATTTATTTTTGTGTTCAAGAATGATCCAGGATTTCGAATTGGAAATTGCCGAGAAACAGCATGCTTTGTCAGAATACAGGGAAATCGTTCAGGAACTCGAAACAGAACTCACCATGGTTATTAAATCCGCGCGCGCTCACCAATAAGCGCATAGCCCTTATTGTTAGTGACCGGGCGATTACTTAATTGCCTTCGAGTGAACACTTTGACCGGGCATTATCATAAAAAAGAAAGGTATTGACGGATCCCTGCCTGAATTCGAGTTCAAAAAATCCGCCTGTATTCCACAACAAGAAATCATTTGGCGATGTTCCCCTGTCATACCGGATTGTTTCTTTTTCGGATTGCAAATTCTCCTTGCTTCCTGCACCGCTGATGATATAATGAACACTGTCTTTCGTATAAAAATACTGTAGTGCGTGCAGATGCCCGCTCACGTAATAAATGCCCGGATACCGGTGCAGGATCACATTGATTTTAGATGCCATGTTTTGGTAGGAGGGGAATTCGATGTAGGATGCTTTTATTCTTCTGAAAAGATATGGATGATGTAATGTCTTGTTCAACGGACCAATTGAATAAACCGGATGGTGGGCCACGACGACAATTTTCTGTTTCAGCATATATCCGGCCCGGATCACACTATCGAGTTTGTCATAAAAATAAATTTCATCCTTCGGGATTTCATTTTTTTTGATTCCCGTCTGTATGATCCGGTATGTATCTATAAATATTATCCGAATGGTTTGATGGTTCAATTCGACATAGTCGGGACCATAACTCCCTTTTTTTGGCAGAAATACATTTCCGGGGTTGGCAATGCTGGTATTCTTCAGCAGATTTTTTGAAATAAAAGATTCTTCCATCGCGAGTTTGGGAAGACCGCGTTCATAGGTCGTCCGGTTCCACCAGTCGTGATTGCCCGGCGTAAAGAATGCTGATCCATGATAATCATCGAGCAGGGCAAGCTGGGAATTAATTTTGTTAATGGTATTCCGGCTACTGTCAAATCCTTTATAGCCAAAGGGGATAACGCCCCATAAAATGTTTTTATAACTATTATCTCCCAGAAATACAACTGCACTGTTTGGGTTATTCAGTAATTCTTTCCGGAGGTTGACGAGTGTTTCTCCGGATTCCTCATGATCTCCGGCGTCTCCCACAAGAAAGATCTGAAAACTATTTTGCGTGAAACTTTTATTGAAAGATAGGAGCAATGCACAAAGTGTATAAAAAGCCAGACGCAGTGGCCTCGAAAATTTCATCCTTTTTGTTGCAAGTTGCATTTTAAAGTGCAAAGTGTAAAGACAAAGCGCGGCATTGCGTCTTACGCTTTAAGCCTGTTACCGGTTTTACCGTTAAATCCGGCAAAAATTAGATTCCCCGTTTCGGGGAGGGTAAATTTGATTCTCCGGGATGATATTCTTGATTTATCAATCCTGCGCTTTATGACTACCAATTTTGGACAGTGACTGACTCAAATAATAGTTAAAAGGTGAACATGATATTGTCAATCTGTAATGGGCTGCGTCTGGCATTTCTGATCATTATACTTTCACCGGGAATAATGTGGGCACAGGATGCATCAAAATCAAAGGAAGGGCCGGTTCCGGCAGCAAATGAAGCCGCCGAGCTGGCGAAAAAACTCGCAAATCCCATTGCCAACCTGATTAGTGTGCCGTTCCAGAATAATACATTTTACGGGATGGGTTCCTACAACGGAACGCAGAATATCATGAATTTTCAGCCCGTTATTCCTGTTAAACTAAATGAAAACTGGAACGTGATTACACGGGTAATTGTTCCCATTGTCACACAATACAACCTCACCGGAGAAAATACGTCCCAATCCGGACTGAGTGACATTACCGCCAGCGCGTTTTTCTCTCCATCCCGTACACATAATGGTCTCACATGGGGTGTTGGCCCGGCCTTTCTGATACCGACTGCCACCGATTCTTATATTGGAACAGGGAAGTTTGGAATCGGACCAACCGCAGTTGTATTAAAACAGGCCAATGGTTTTACTTATGGTGCGCTGGTTAATCAAATCTGGTCTATCGCAGGTCAATCGGATCGTTCAAACGTGAGTCAGTTATTTGCCCAGCCATTTTTTATTTATAACTGGAAAAGTGGTGCCGGTATTGGACTGGTTGGATCCATAACACAAAACTGGGAAACACAAAAAAATACAACCTCAATAGCAGTTCCTTTCACAGGTATAACCAAATTCGGAAAGCAAATTATTCAATTGGCAGTCGGCCCGCAAATTCCGGTATCCGGAACACCGCTGGCTGATTTTGGATGGCGTGCCCAGCTGACCCTTATTTTTCCTAAATGAAAGAACACCGAAGCAAACATATATATATCAGCAAGGAAGGTCTGCCGGTTTGAAAGAGGCAGACTATTTTCTGAAACTAAACCTCAGTGATGAAAAAAAGAATAAAAAAAAATTTCAGGTACCTTATTTGTTTTTTTCCGGTATCATTCTGTCTGCTGTCGTCCATTCATTTGAATGCCCAGATCTTTAACGACTCTTCCAAAAAATTTAAAGTTTATCTCGAACCGTATATCATGTTTACCAGCATGAGTGGAACAACCGGTATAGGGAATCTCCCGAATTCATTTATCTGCGTTCCGGCGGGAAAATTATTCAGTTACCTGAAAATCGGTGGCATGTTATATGGCGAAGTCCATAATGACCAACTGGCATTTACGTCCGATATATTTTATGCCAATCTTACCGAGGATGCGTCGGCGAAAAATGGAGTTCTCAACGGAACAGTCACGTTAAAACAATTCTGGTGGGAGCTGGAGGGCCTTTACAAAATTAATTCATGGCTGGAATTAGGTGCGGGCGCACGGGTCAACAATATCACGGCTTCAGCGGATATCAACGTGATAACACCTGGCGGCGGGGTAAATATGTACAGCTCCAAATCAAATACCTGGGTGGATCCATTGCTGGTTACCCGCTTAAAGAAGTCAATAAATGATAAATGGCTTTTACAATTGCGCGCTGATATCGGGGGATTTGGTGTCGGATCACAATTTGCCTGGCAGTTACAACCAGATATATTTTTTCGCGCGTCCAAACTATTTCAATTTGGCCTTGGCTACCGGATTATTTCGATGGACTATAACAATGACAGTGGTGGTGGCGACCGGTTTATATATGATATGGATGAATACGGTCCCCAAATCAAAATCGGGTTGAGTTTTTAGAAAATTACCAGGCTAACTAAGTTTACCTTGCCAACATTGACCCATATTAATTATCTACATAGCATTTTCATAAAATATAAAAAATCACTGATTTGGTTTGCAGGATCTCTTGTTCTGTTACTAATCCATTTTCAAGGTATTTGCCAGACGAAAAAACCTTTTCCGGATTCTCCGGATCTCCATAAACAGGTGGATATATTCGATGTTCTCCGCAAATGGACGGGAAAAGCTCCCAAACCCCAAAGTATCATTCAACAGAAGGGGGTAAGGAATTTATCATTATTACCTATTGTTGGTTATACGCCTGCCAATGGATTCGTTATTGGGGGAGCGATCAGTATAACTGAATTTTTAGGTGAGCCCGCCAATACCAATTTATCTTCTGCCTTAATCAATGTATCGCTGACAACAAAGGAACAGCTTCTTTTAAATTTAAAGTTTGACACCTATCTGCCCGGGAACAAATGGTATATCTCAGGAGATAACCGCTTATTATTATTTAACCAGGATACCTATGGTTTAGGAATATACGGGCTCAAAAATCAAACCTATGTGCTGGGACTCAACGGGGGCGAACAAATTAGTGATTCGGCGCAACCGATGAAATTCAATTATATTCGGTTATACGAGACTGTTTTGAGGCAATTTGCGAAACATTGGTACGCGGGTGTCGGTATAATGATAGACGACAATTTTAAAATTAACGATCAGTCGCTCAGGCTGGATTCTCCTGTTCATCTGACATCGCACTATAATTATTCAAAAGCTTACGGTTTTGATACGGCTCATTATTCAGCCAACGGTTTGTCAGTTCATCTCATGCACGACAGCAGGGATAATCCGATCGCGCCTTTTAAAGGCAATTATTTCAATATGGCTTTCAGAACAAATACTGTTGCTTTTGGAAGCACACAGGCCAGTACGATGCTTTATTATGAATACAGAACTTATTTTGGATTAAATAAAAATGTTCCGCGCGATGTGCTCGCTTTCTGGTTCTGGGGAGTTTCTGTATTATCCGGGCGAATGCCTTATCTCGAGCTCCCTGCGATCACCTGGGATACGTATAATCGCTCAGGCAGAGGATATATTCAGGGAAGGTTTCGCGGGGATAATATGATGTATGGGGAAACGGAATATCGTTTCCGTCTTACCAAGAACAATCTTTTAGGGGGCGTGGTTTTCCTGAATTGCACGACGGCCAGTAATCCGGGAACCCAGCAGTCAGTTTTTGATGCATTTGCTCCGGGATATGGATTTGGTCTTCGTATCCTGATGAATAAAAATGACAGGACCAATATCTGTGTTGACTATGGAAGGGGTGATGGTTTTGCCGGTATATATTTCAATATCCGGGAAGCGTTTTAAGTTGAAGGTTTTGGCTTTTATTCTTTTAAAATTGCCTGATACTTCTGAATCCACTTACTTCTGCTATTTTTGATTCTGCGTGCATTATCGTTAGCTAAAAATTATTTGTTTATTGATAAAGGCATTGGCATTGCACCGGCTAAAAAATTTATGATGAGAAAGCATATTAGTTCGATCCTGATATATTGCCTTTTGTTCAGTATCAAACTTGCAGGTCAGCAACTCAAACCGGGCTTTTACAAATCCGAATGTCTGACAATGCTGGAAATCGGAGCAAATTTCGATGATAGTTTATATGCCAGTAAATTTCCGGAGCCGGTCGGGTATAAGATGATTTACAGATCAAAAGT
>DASXNJ010000234.1:0-7177 GCA_036495145.1 Puia sp. | reverse complement strand
GCAGGGAATACTTGCTGCCATTCCTTTCGCCATTTGGTTTTTTCTGGGCATCGAAGGTGTGGCCAATACAGCCGAAGAAGTTGTACATCCCCAACGTACTCTTTTACTCGGTTTTGGTTCTGCCATCCTTACCCTCGTTATATTATGTGTGCTCATTTTTTTTAGTTCCATTGGGGTAAACGGATGGGAAACCATCGTTTACCGGCCTGACGGATCTACATCAGATTCCCCGCTCCCCCTGGCGCTTGCCCAGATCACGGGCAATAATCATCTGATGTATCACCTGTTAATTACAATCGGTCTGTTTGGCCTGATCGCTTCCTTTCACGGATTGATTTTGGCCGCCGGCAGGTCGACCTATGAATTTGGAAAAGTAAATTATGCACCTGCCATTCTCGGAGAAATCCATCCAAAGTTTAAAACTCCAGCCAATGCACTAGTGGCAAATATGATCATCGGAATCATTGCGCTTTTAACAGGCAAAACTTCGGAAATTATTACGATTTCTGTTTTTGGCGCCCTGACCATTTATATTTTATCAATGGTCTCTATGTTGCTTTTACGAAAAAAAGAACCGAAGCTGCATCGTCCGTTCAGAGTTCCTTTCTATCCCGTTTTTCCTGTTACCGCCCTGGTGATTTCCATCATTTCCATTATAGCCATGACGGTTTATAATTTCACGCTGGCTTTATTTTATATTTTGCTGCTAATATTGTCCTTCGGATTTTTTAAACTGATAAAAAAAGGAGAAACAAAATAAATTTCAAAGTATGGACACGAAAGAAGTTCTCCAGTATGTTAAAAATCATGCTTCCGGAAAAGTGAAAATTGCCATTACAGATATTGATGGCGTTTTGCGGGGGAAATATATTTCTTCTGAAAAATTTTTCTCGCTGACGGATGCTGAAACCAGTTTCTGCGACGTGGTCTTCGGCTGGGATGCGGCCGATACTGCCTATGATAACGCTTCTTATACAGGCTGGCACACAGGTTATCCGGATGCGGCAGCACGTCTGGATCTGACAAGCTTTAGAAAAATTCCTTGGGAGGATGATCTAGCCTTTTTCCTGGGTGAATTGATTCAAAATGACCGACAGGCGAATGTCTGTCCCAGATCCCTTTTGAAAAAAGTTTTGGGCGATGCGATATCCGCAGGATTTCTTCCGCTCTTTTCGCAGGAATTTGAATGGTATAATTTTGCTGAAACACCGCAAAGTATACAGGATAAGCAATACAAAAATCTACAGCCCCTGACGCCGGGCATGTTTGGATATTCCATTTTGAGAGCCGGTTTGCAAAATGATTTCATGACGGATCTCTTTGATCTGCTAACACGTTTCAATATTCCCATCGAAGGGCTGCATACAGAAACCGGTCCGGGTACCTATGAGGCCGCGATCCATTATTCAACGCTGATCGAAGCAGGCGACCGCGCCGTCTTATTCAAGACGGCCGTAAAGGAAATCGCTTACAAACATGGTATCATGGCCACGTTTATGGCCAAGGTCAATGAAAATCTGCCCGGTTGCGGTGGCCATATACACCAGAGTTTGTGGGATACGGACAGAAAAAAGAATCTGTTCCATGAAGAAAAAAATGATTCGAATATCAGCGGGATCATGAAGCATTACATCGCCGGACAACTGCTTCTGATTCCACAAATTCTTCCATTGTTTGCTCCCACCATCAACAGTTATAAACGCCTGGTGGAGGGTGCATGGGCACCGACCACCCTGACCTGGGGAATTGATAACCGAACCGTGGCTCTCCGGGTACTCTGTGCCGGTAAATCATCCACCCGGCTCGAGACGCGCGTTATCGGAGCTGATGTGAATCCTTATCTGGCAATGGCCGGCGTGCTCGCCGCCGGACTTTATGGAATAAAAAATAAATTGCTTCTTGAACAGGCCGCGACCACGGGCAATGGTTATCTGGATCAAAGCCATGGCCGTCTTCCGTCAACGCTGGAAGAAGCCACGAAAGCGATGAAGGAATCTACGATCGCAAGGGAAATACTGGGTGAGGGTTTTGTGGATCATTTTACGCGCACACGCGAATGGGAATGGCGACAGCATTTAAAAACGGTAACAGACTGGGAATTTAAAAGGTATTTTGAAATCATTTAGAAACCACCATGAATTATAATAAAATAGTTCAATACAATTTTCCAACCATCATCCGCTTCGGCCCCGCCTCGGTAAATGAACTGGGACCCTGGTTATTAAAAAACGGATTGAGCCGTCCGCTGATCGTAACAGATCCGACGGTCGCAGAGCTTCCTTTTTTTGGAGAGATTATAAAGGATCTTCAAAGCCGGAATATTTCAGTTGAGACGTTTTACGACATCCATAAGAACCCGGTAAAGTCTGATGTTTACAAAGGCACGGAAGTATTCGATGAAGAAGAAAGGGATTCCGTTATAGGCATCGGCGGCGGCGCTGCGCTGGATGTAGCGAGGGCCATTACACTTCGAATACATCACCGTGAAGATTTATTCAAATATGACGATCTGAAGGGCGGTGATGTATTTGTCACTAACGAAGTGCCACATTTTATTACCATTCCGACCACGGCAGGCACGGGCAGTGAAGTAGGCAGAAGTGCTATAATATCAGATGACGAAACGCATCAGAAAAAAATTCTCTTTTCGCCGAAACTACTGGCAAAGATTGTTTTTGCAGATCCTTTGTTGACGATGGACCTGCCCTCCTTTATTACGGCGGCTACAGGAATGGATGCGCTTACACATAATATGGAAGCCTTCCTCGTGAACATGTTTCATCCGATGTGCGACGGTATTGCACTGCAGGCTATTTCATTGATTCATTCTTCACTGGTCAAAGCAGTGAACCACCCGGATCTGGAGTCGCGGAGCAAAATGCTGATCGCTTCGCTGATGGGTGCGGTTGCATTTCAAAAGGGTCTGGGGGTGGTGCACTCGCTGGCACATCCGCTTTCTTCCCTGCTCGATACACATCATGGACTGGCCAATGCGATAAACATTCCCTATGGAATGGAATTTAATATAGAAGGGTTAGAACCAAAGTTTGAACAAATCGCCAGGGCATTACATCTCCGCCAGGAATCAGGAGACGCAGTAGTCAATTATCTATTTGAACTAAATGATAAAATAAATATTCCCCGCAAGCTCAGTAGTATCGGAGTAAAGCCTGAGCATATTGAAACACTTTCGGATCTGGCCCTGGCAGATTTTGCGCACCCGAATAATCCGAAACCTGTCAGCAGGGAAGATTTTAAAAAATTATATTTAAAAGCCCTTTAGCAAAAAAAATTGTCCACACAATGCAAATCATTAATCCGGCAAACGGGGATCTGATCCGCGAAGTAACGGAAGACAATAAAGAAACACTCAGTGCGAAATTTCAATTATTGAAATCCGCGCAACCTGCATGGTCTGCACTTGAAATAAAACAACGGGTAAAAGTCCTGCAGGATTTCTCAACCGGTTTGGAAAACCAGATTGAGCGACTTTCAGCTATTTTAACAAGTGAAATCGGCAAACCCCTTCAACAAAGCAGGAATGAAATAAATGGTGCCAGAACAAGAATCCAATGGCTCACGGAGAATGCTGAAAAATATCTGATGGAGGAGGAAATGACGAAAACGGCTGACCTGACAGAGAAAATTTCTTATGAACCACTGGGCGTGATATGCAATATTTCTGCCTGGAATTATCCGTGGCTGGTCGGCGTGAATGTTTTTGCGACGGCTTTGCTGGCCGGCAATGCAGTAATGTATAAACCGTCGGAATATGCTGTCCTTACCGGATTTGAAATTGAAAAGATATTAAAACAGACGGGCTTACCGGAAGGAGTATTTCAGTTGGCGGTGGGTGCGAAGGAGGTCGGAGAACTTTTGTTGGAAATTCCGTTCGATGGATACTTTTTTACAGGCTCTTACAATACCGGAAAATATATATACGAAAAATGTGCATCCAGGATGATACCCTGTCAGCTTGAAATGGGCGGTAAAGATCCATTATATGTTGCCGGTGATGTGGTGGATCTGAAGCAGGTTGCAGAAGCAACGGCAGACGGCGCATTTTATAATAATGGACAAAGTTGTTGTTCCGTTGAACGCATTTATGTAGAAGAAGATATTTATGATGATTATCTCCGGGAATTTTTGACAGTCGTAAAATCATGGAAAGTCGGGGATCCTACAGAAGCCGGAGTATATTTTGGTGCAATCACCCGCGAGGCGCAGCTGAAGGTATTGGAAAAACAGGTGAATGATGCCGTGAAAAAAGGTGCCAGGGTTTTATCTGGTGGAAAACGTATTCAAAGGAAAGGATATTTTTTTGAGCCGACCATTTTAGCTGATGTAACGCAGGATATGCTGGTGATGAAAGAAGAATCATTCGGACCCATCATCGGCATCATGAAAGTAAAAAATGATGATGAAGCCATAAAACTGATGGCTGATACGGAATATGGATTAACGGCCGCCATTTACAGCAGCAATAAGCAAAGAGCTGAAAAAATGATCAGTCAATTCAATACCGGTTCGGGTTATTGGAATTGTTGCGACCGCGTATCTGCACCCCTGCCATGGAGCGGAAGAAAACATTCGGGTTTTGGTTCAGCACTCTCCCGCGCCGGTTTCCTTTCATTCGTCAGACCAAAAGCCTGGCATTTGCGCGGATGATCCAGAAATATTTAATAATATGATAAGAAAGCTGATGTCCTCATCCCGCACAGAACGAAACGAAAAAGACAGCCGGCGAAATTTTGAGATCCAGCGTATTGAAACCTTCAGTGATGGTGTTTTTGCCTTCGCAGTAACACTTCTGATCGTATCCCTGGAAGTTCCAAAAAGTTTTCAGGAGCTGCTCACCACGATGCGTGGCTTCTTCGCATTCGGAATCAGCTTTTTGTTGCTCGTCATGATCTGGAACGAGCAACACCGGTTTTTCAGAAAATATGGACTGGATGATATTTGGACAATCACATTGAATGGAACATTACTTTTTATTGTACTATTCTATGTTTATCCTTTAAAATTCCTGTTTACACTGATGTTCAGTCATCAGATTTACGGACCAGACAAGTCTCCCTTTACCATTGAGCAGTCACAGATCCCGATGCTCATGATGATCTATGCCGTTGGTTTTATGGCCATCTACGGTTTGTTCTTTCTGATGTATTTACATGCCAGCCGGCAATCAATAAAATTGGGACTGACTGCGGTCGAGAAATTCGATTGCAAATCCGGCATGTACCGGATATTAATTATGGTTCTCGCGGGGGCCGGCTCATTTTTGACAGCATTAATCCTGAGTAATGATGTAGCAGGATTTGCCGGGTATATCTATTTTTTAATCGGTCCGGCCATCGGTATATTTTTTGCCCGCCGCAATAAAATCAGAAGAAAATTATTTCCACACGCCACATCTGCAAAATAAAAAATCAACGATGTTCCCTTTTGAATCATCGTTGATTTCAACACTTAACACTCAGGCACAGTGTACGAACTGTACTGGAACTACTTTAAAGCGAGGGTGACACCGCCGCTACCGGCATCGATATCTACAGGCGTCCCGCCGCCATTCACAGTTCCGTTGATACTTTGTTTCTCCATGGAGCCGCTGAAATTAGCAAGACCTTCCGTTTTGATACGATCACCATGAATATCCAGGCTCAGTCCCTTACCTTTTGGTATTTGCAGATGCACGCTTCCACCTGAATTATTTAGTTTAACATACTTTCCGGTTTCCAGCATTTCCACATCAATATTCCCACCACTGGTAGACGCTTCCAGGCTTCCGCTCATGGATGACATTGAAATATTGCCACCTGATGTATGAGAAACCAGCTCTCCGTTAATTTTCTCTGCGTCCACATTACCGCCGCTGGTAGTTGCACTGATATTCCCGCTTAAATCATCCAGTTCGATGGAACCTCCTGAGGTATTCAGATGAATCTGTCCGGAACAACGTTTAGCCTCGATACCTCCACCGCTGGTAGACAGATCAATATCTTCCTTTGAATCGGAAACCTCGATTCCACCTCCGGAAGTGCGGCCATAAATTTTTCCTGTAAGCCCTTTCACTTCGAGACCGCCACCGCTCGTATAGAAATGTTGTTCACCGGTCAGGTTTGAAATACTAATTCCTCCACCGCTCGTATTGAGATGGGTGGCACAGGCGACGGGAACATAAATATTATAGGAAATGCTGATCTGGTTGTCGCCGTTACTGAAATTTCTCTTGTTTTTCGCAGTTGCAGTTAATTTATTACCGGAAACCGTTACCGAAAAATCATAATCCGCAGCTATGATCTTATCCACTTCTTCCTTCGTATAGTTATTATGACGTCCGTTGCCATTCACGTATACTTCGATACGTGCTTCGGACGCACTAACGCCCGTTACCTGGATTCCTCCGCCGGAAGTTTTTGCATCCACCTGGTTGATGGCATTTGACGACAGTGGCTTGTTCAGGTATAACAAGCCTTTCTGGGAATTCTGTGCGCTTACCAGCAAGCCGGAACTAATCAATAAAAAACTAAAAATGATTCTCATGATCTGAATATTTAATGATGAATTTTAAAACTTATCCCAGCCCGGATTTGATATAGCCACCTCAGTGCCAGATCTGCAACTATCTAATAATCAAATCGATAATCAAAAAATTCCGGAAATAACTGACCGGTTTTGATACGGTTTCCGTCCGTTTTCCGATAATAGAATCCCCCTCCCCTCAGCACAAGGACACAGCTCTTATTAAAATGTTGCATCAAACCCTTCTTCGGGCTAACTTTCTGAAGATTTTTTTGTCCTGTTTCACCATTTCTGATCGTCATGAATTTTTACAAAATAAAAATCTAAAAAATGAATGATTTCCTGTTAATCCTCAGACGAGATTATAAAACGTCTGAAATACAGCCTTCTCCTGAACAATTGCAAAAAATGATGAAGGAATGGCAAAATTGGATGGGCAGTATTGCCGCCCAGAATAAACTCGTGAGTTCCGGGAACCGGCTTTCTAACGAAGGAAAAGTAGTTAAACCCGGCGCCGTCGTTACAAATGGACCATATGTTGAAATTAAGGAACTGATTGGTGGTTATATCATGATCAGCGCCGATTCCCTGGAGGAAGCCGCTGAAATTTCAAAGGGATGTCCGATCCTGATGGTCGGTGGTAGTGTGGAAGTGC
>DASXNJ010000233.1:0-3970 GCA_036495145.1 Puia sp. | reverse complement strand
TCACCGGCCTGACTCCCCGGCTTTCAATAAAAAGGGAACCGTCGGGCAGATTTTCCACTGATGCACCCAATGCCCGAATTACACCGATGGCAGCATGGTCATCATTAGAAAATCCCGGATTGATAATATGTGATTTTGTTTTCGAAACCAACGCAGCAGCACAAGCTCTTTGCATGGAGCTTTTGGATGCAGGCGCCTGCAGGCTCCCCTGAATAACTGATGGCGAGATTGTAACGTTCATCTTATTTTATCTGGCTCGGGCAATGGAATAGAGAAGCTTTTCAAGATGGCTCATCGGAATCGGTTTGATAATTGCTTTACCCAGTTTCTCCAGCAACACATAGTGCATGGTATCCCTCGTCTTCTTTTTATCCATGCGCATGATTTCAACAACTTTACCAAAGTCCACCGGTATATCGATGGGAAGCCCGTATTGCTGGAGCAAATTGGTCACCCGGGCAGTTTCTTTGAAATTGAGCATTTCTTCAGAAATCAGACAGGCTGCTTTGATGCCTATGGAAATCGCATGGCCATGCGGAAGGAGATAAACATTTTCAACAGCATGCCCCAGGGTATGCCCAAAATTCAAAATCCGGCGTTCAGATTTTTCAAACTCATCCTTCTGCACTACGGCCGATTTAATCATAACATTTCTACGGATCAGATCACTGAGAGCAGTTTTATTCTTCCGGTAACCGTTGATAGAATTCTTTTCAAGGTCCCGGAAAAGTGATGCATCTTTTATTGCGGCATGTTTAATAACTTCCGCAAATCCATTGACCCATTCTTCCGCAGGCAGTGATTGTAACAACGAAACATCATAAAATAAAAACCCCGGTTGACGTATCACGCCCACCATATTTTTATAATTGCCAACATCAATACCGTTTTTACCACCGATCGAAGCGTCCACCATGCCAAGAATAGATGTGGGGACAAATCCGAATGGAATGCCACGCATGTAAACAGAGGCTACATAACCGGTGATATCGGTTACTACGCCGCCTCCCACACCAATCAGCGTTGTTTGGCGATCGGCTCCAAAGCTTATGAGCTGGTCAATAATTGTATCAACGATGTATTGAACTTTAAAGGATTCTCCAGCCGGTATCTGGATAAATTTGGTTCCCTTGAAGAATTTTTTGTGATGATCATATACATGCTGGTCAGTAATAAATATCGACCTGTCTTTCTCGACCACGCTTCCGATTTGAGCAAAGGATGCGTCAAAATAACAAGTGGTTTTGGAAGCAGAAAATGAAAAGGTCTTTTTCAGCATGAATCGTTTTTTCTAAGAGTTCATTACTTTATTCTGGTGATTGATACTTTCCATATGCACGGCATCAAAGTATTTGGTTATGAATTCCTGGCTGAGACCGAGTTTATCGCCTTTCTTAAAAGCTCTTTCCAAAATGGCGTTCCAGCGGTTTGTTTGCAGTATCGTTATGTTGTTTTCCTTTTTGTACTGTCCGATTTTTTCAGAAATTTTCATCCTTTCACCAATAATCTGCATAAGTTCATCATCGAGCTGGTTGATCTGCTGCCTTAACTTCTCAAGGTTTGCGTGATATTCTTCAGAAGCTACATCTTCCCGGCGCCATCTGATATTGGAAAGCATTTCTCCCAACCTGGCAGGCGTAATTTGCTGTTTGGCATCACTCCATGCTTTATCAGGATCGATATGACTTTCAATAATCAGCCCGTCAAAATCCAGGTCAATCGCGGTTTGTGCAATGTCCTGCAGAATATCCCTGCGGCCACAAATATGAGAAGGATCATTGATAAAAAGCATACCCGGGTGGCGACGCTTCATTTCAATGGCCAGGTGCCACATGGGCGCATTGCGATATTCAGTATTGCCATAGGAGCTGAAACCCCTGTGAATAAGTCCGATTTGTTTAATGCCCGCTTTGGCAACACGTTCAACGGCTCCGATCCAAAGTTCCAGATCGGGGTTAATCGGATTTTTTATCAGAACCGGAACATCTGCTCCCTTCAAGGCATCTGCTACGTCCTGAACGCTAAACGGATTAACAGTCGTACGTGCACCAATCCAGAGTATATCTACGTCAAAGTGCAGGGCATCCTCCACTTGTTTCGCAGTTGCAACTTCAACGGCGACCGGAATTCCTGTCGTTTCGCGCGCTTTCTGCAGCCATGCAAGACCTTTAGTCCCGATACCTTCAAAACTTCCCGGACGGGTTCTCGGTTTCCAGATTCCTGCCCGCATGATATCCACCTTACCGGTTTCCTGTAATTGTACCGCAGTCTTCATAACCTGTTCTTCAGTTTCTGCGCTACAGGGACCCGAGATGATCAGAGGACGTTTGATCCAGGCTTCCTGCGTTACTTCTTTCATTGATTTAGTCGCTACCATGAGTATTGGTTTGTATAACTTTTAATGATATGGCGTGATCACATTTTTATAATTTCATAATCTTCAACTCATCTCGAGTTCGCATCATTCATCCTGATTCTTCGTCCTTTATAATTTTTTCCGTCAATAGAACGTATCATCTGAGGCGCTGCATTTTTATCAATCTCAATCCAGCTGTTCATTTCCTTCATGTCGATCTTCCCTAACACATCCTTTCGTAAATCACTCATATCGAGAACAAATTGTAAAAAACTTGCTTTGTAAAAGCCATCCTTGGTACCCAGATTTACAAAAAGCTTTACAAAATCACCGTTGCCGGGTGTAAAACTGGATGCCGGACGTGATGGCTCTCTACGGTTTCCTCCAATGGGGATTCGTTCTCTATGGCCCCGAGGAGCAGATTCCCTTTCTCTGTCCCTTGACACGGCACGTACATTCAGATCTTCCGCATTCTCATAATATTTTAGAAATCGTGAGAATTCCTTTGACGCAACCCTTTTTAATATTTCTTCTTTGCTTACGTCTGCAAACTTCTCTTCCAGCATGGGAACATAGGTTTCATAGTCACCATGACTGATATCAGCCGACAATAATTTTTCCATAAAATGAAAAAACTGCTTACGGCAAACATCTTTTCCAGTGGGGACTTCAACCTTATGGAAGGGCACCTGAACCATTCGCTCTATCTGGCGAATTTTTCCAAGTTCCCTCGAATTGATAATGGATAGACAAACACCCGTATTGCCCGCTCTGCCGGTTCTTCCGCTTCTATGCGTGTACACTTCCACATCATCAGGCAATTCATAATTTATTACATGGGTAATCCCCACCACATCAATACCCCGTGCGGCAACATCCGTAGCAATCAGCAGCTGAAGAGATTTTTCCCTGAACTCTCCCATCACTTTATCCCGTTGTTGCTGTGTCAGGTCCCCATGTAAAGCGTCAATATCATATCCCTCTCTGGTGAGTTTCTCAGAAATACTTTGCGCATCTGCTTTGGTTCGCGTAAAAATAATTCCGTATATACCTGGATTAAAATCTATCATCCGTTTTAATGCTTCGTAACGGTGATGAGCATTCGTAATAAAATATTGATGATCAATATTTTTATTTGCCGTATTCATTTTGCCCACGGTAATCTCCATGGGATCCTTCATATACTTACGGCTTACACGTCTGATTTCAGGAGGCATCGTTGCGCTGAATAACCAGGTGGCATCTCTCTTCGGCGTATTCTGAAGAATGAATTCGATGTCGTCCTGAAAACCCATATTGAGCATTTCATCGGCCTCATCCAATACCACATATTTAATCTCTTCGAGGTTAATCGCTTTTCTTTCTATCAGGTCGATCAGGCGGCCCGGCGTTGCAACAACTATCTGGACACCTCTTTTCAAATCCCTGATTTGCATGCCAATCGATGTGCCTCCATAAACTGCCAATACCTGCACACCAGACATAAATTTTTTAAAAAGCTCCAGTTCCGACACGATTTGCATACAAAGCTCACGGGTCGGGCAAACAACCAGTGCCTGTGGAATACGATGCTCTACCTTGAGAAGGTGCAGAAGGGGAAGTCCAAATGCTGCA
>DASXNJ010000232.1:0-4627 GCA_036495145.1 Puia sp. | reverse complement strand
GACTGGCCCGGGCGTTTCGATTGAAAACGCAGGCGTATGTCCATTTCCGGTGCGATGCTGATGGTAAGTCTGTTGGCTCTCCAGGTTTCTGCCGCTTCCGGTGGAAATGCAAAATTGGGTGCCGGGCGAAACTCAATATTTATTACCGTTGTTTTTTCGTGAAGTCTTTTTCCGGTTCGGATATAAAAAGGAACATCCTGCCAGCGCCAGTTATCGATATAAAATTTTACAGCGGCGAATGTATCCACATTTGATTTCGGGTCTACATTTTTTTCTCCTCTGTAAGCGGATACTTTTTCTCCTTCCATCCATCCTGCTTCATATTGTCCGCGCACGGCAAATTTCCCCACATCTTCGCGGGGTATTTTTCGGATGGCATTGAGCACATCCACTTTTTTATTTCTGATTTCATCTGCATCGAAAGAGACGGGCGCTTCCATGGCAATCATACAGATGAGTTGGAGAATATGATTTTGAACCATATCCCGTAAGGTTCCGGCGCCTTCATAATAAGCACCTCTTCCCTCGGAACCTACGGTTTCCGCTGCGGTGATTTGCACATGATCAATATAATTCCGGTTCCAAAGCGGCTCGAAAAGTGCATTTGCAAAACGGAGCGCCAGTATATTTTGTACCGTTTCTTTTCCCAGATAATGATCGATGCGATAAATCTGTTTTTCATCAAACATGCTCATCAGCAATTCGTTTAACTCATGCGCACTGGCCAGGTCATGTCCAAATGGTTTTTCAATCACGATCCGGGTAAATGCTTTGTCCCTGCAAATATTTCCCTGACCGAGTTTTTTTGAAATATCGGGCACCAGCTGCGGTGCCACGGCCATGTAAAAAATAATATTTGGATGCTCACCAAACTCAGATTCTTTTTTCTGGATCAGTTGCTCGATGCCTGTATATCTTTCATCCTTCTCTGCATCCATTTTCAAATAAGAAACATGCTGCGAAAAATCTTTCCATTGATCATCGACAACATCTTTTCTTCTGCTGAATTCTTTGATGCCCTCCAGCAAACGCTCTCTGTATTTTTCATCATTGTATTCTGTTCTTCCGATACCTACGATGCTGAATTTTTCGGGCATCCACTGATCAATAAAAAGATTAAAAAGGGCAGGACATAATTTTCTAAAATTCAGGTCACCACTGCCCCCGAAAATAAAGATGAGGGTGGCAGCAGGTCTTTTATGATTTTCCATATAAGTTTTTAATTTTCGAAAGACCCCCACTCAGTATGAAAAATACCCGGCATATCCACCCGCTGATATGTATGTGCGCCGAAATAGTCTCTTTGAGCCTGGATGAGGTTAGTCGGCAGAAATTCGCTGCGATATGCTTCCAAATAACAAAGAGAAGTCATCAGGGCAGCCACCGGGAAACCGGTTTGTGTGGCGTGAATGATTACAGAAACGATATGGTGTTTTTTTGCCTGCACGATGGCAGCGACATTTTTGTCGAGCAGGAGGTTTGGAAGTTTTGGGTTTTCTGAAAATGCTTTGTAAAATATTTCCAGCATCGAAGAGCGAATAATACATCCGCCACGCCAGATACGTACCACTTCGGGAAGCGGAATATCCATTTTCAGTTCGGTAGAAGCTTTATATAAAAGCGCCATACCCTGGGCATAACAAATGATCATGGAAAAATAAAGTGAATCGGCTACCTGGCTGATGAATACTTCATTCGGAACCGCTATTTCATGAGTGCCTGATTTGTACAGGATCGAAGCCTGAACGCGTTCTTCTTTTGCAGCCGAAAGATCCCTCAGGGATACGGCAATATCAATGACAGGTACGGGAACTCCCAGATCCATGGAATCCTGCGATGTCCATTTTCCGGTTCCCTTGGCTCCGGCTTTATCCAGGATCATATCCACCAGACGATTGGATGTTTTGTCATCGGGCTGCATAAAAATATCCCGGGTTATTTCAATAAGAAATGACTGCAGATCGCCTTCATTCCAGCTCTTATATACTTTATGAAGCTCATCATTGGTAAGACCCTTACCCGTATGCAAAAGCTGATAGGTTTCGCTAATCAACTGCATAATCGCATATTCAATCCCGTTATGTACCATTTTTACATAATGGCCGGCGGCACCCTTACCGAGATAGGCCACACAGGCGCTCCCGTTTACCTTGGCAGAAACGGCTTCCAGAATATGTCGAACTTTCTCATAAGCTTCGGTATCTCCGCCGGGCATGATACTGGGCCCTGTGCGGGCACCATGCTCACCGCCGGAAATTCCAACGCCCATAAAATGAAATCCTTTTTCGCGGACATAATTTACACGGGCAAGCGTATCAATATAATGCGAATTGCCGCCGTCTATAATAATATCTCCCGGTGAAACCAGTGGCAGAAGAGAATTGATGACATCGTCTACCGGCTTACCGGCCGGAACGAGCATCATAATTTTGCGCGGAACCGCCAGCTTTTGCACCATTTCAGCCAGTGTATTTACACCTTTTACCGTGGTCCCCGCCGTAGCCGATGCTTCCAGCAGTTTACCCTTGGCGGGGTCCAAATCAAAACCGATGGCTTTAAAACCGTGATCCGCCATATTGAGCAGCAGGTTTCTGCCCATCGTTCCGAGGCCGATCATTCCAAAATCGTATAAAGTATTTTCCATGAATTCAAAATGAGCCTAAAATTAGGCATTTTGAAATATAGTAGTGCCGAATCCCTGTATGCAGAATACAGGATTTATTCAAAAGGGCCAGGCCTTTGGATTCAATAAAACAGGGAAGAATTATTTATGTTCGCCAGGATGTGGAGAACCCCGGTGACAGGTCATGCATTCGATGGCAGGTACAGTTACACCCTGTTCATTCTTGTTGTCTTTGAAAAATTTACTATTGATCTTTGAAGTCATCTTCCACATTTTGCGGGCGATCAGCTTTTCTGGTTTTTCGTCGCTTGCGAAATCAGGCCATTTCTGTGCGGTGTCCTTTGAAGGAGCATGGCAAAAATTGCACTTCACACCCAGTGCCACTTTAAATTGATCCATCACTTTATCCAGATCTTCCTTACTGATATTCTTTGGAAGTATTTTCAGGTTTTTATATTTCGGAGGTTCAGGTGGTTTGGTTGCTGCGATACCTGCTACTATAAAAAGACCTGCTATCATTGCCACAAGGGTTTTTTTGCCGAATAACATAGACCTGATTTTGAATACAATCTAATAAAAATCTCCGAATTGCGGATGGTTTTTAGTTTATTTTGCATCCCCCGCATGAAGAAACAGGCAGCCATCGGATTTATTTTTATCACTTTGCTGATTGATGTAATCGGCTGGGGTCTTATTATTCCTGTCATGCCTCAGCTGATTTCAGGTCTGAAACATATTCCGGTTAATGAAGCGAGCCGGCCCGGAAGCTGGTTATTATTAGTATACGCCGTCATGCAGTTTATCTGTGCTCCGATATTGGGCAGTCTGAGTGATCAGTATGGAAGACGGCCCGTATTGCTCTTTGCTCTTTTTGGATTCGGTGTTGATTATATCTTTCTTGGATTTGCGCCGACTTATGGGTGGCTTTTCGTGGGGAGGACCATTTCAGGCATCACTGGTGCGAGTTTTTCAACAGCAGCAGCTTATATCGCAGATATCAGTACGGCCGAAACCCGTGCAAAGAATTTCGGACTCATCGGAGCTGCATTCGGTTTGGGTTTTATTATTGGTCCGGCTATCGGAGGACTACTAACAGGATGGGGCATACGCGCACCTTTTTATGCTGCAGCCATTCTTACTTTATTAAACTGGATTTACGGATATTTTGTTCTTCCTGAATCGCTTGCAAAAGAGAACCGCCGAAAATTTGTCTGGAAAAATTCGCTGCCATGGAATTCCCTGCTGAACCTGAAAAAATATCCCGCCGTGACGGGTCTGATTCTGGCACTGACACTGGTGTATCTTGGTTCGTATGCCGTTCAGAGTAACTGGAGTTATTTTACTGCATACCGTTTCCAATGGACACCAAAAACCATCGGGATTTCGCTCGCCGTGGTGGGTGCGCTCGTAGCTTCTGTACAGGCAGGACTGATCCGCGTGATCACACCCAAAATAGGCAGTGAGCGATGTATTTATATCGGATTGCTTTTATATGCGGTTGGGATGTTTTTATTTGCCATGGCAAACCAGAGCTGGATGATGTTTGCTTTTCTCATTCCGTATTGCCTGGGTGGAATTGCCGGGCCTGCCCTGCAGTCAACTATTTCCGGGCATGTGCCACCAAATTTTCAGGGCGAATTGCAGGGATCGCTTACCGGTCTGATGAGTGTTACGGCGATTATTGGTCCATTGGTTATGTTAAATCTCTTCGCTTATTTCACCTCCCCGAAATCGCCTGTCATATTTCCGGGTGTGTCTTTTGTATTAGGGGGAATGCTCATGCTGGCGGCCAGTATTGTTGCATATAAATCTTTAAAACAAGGTTGATAATTGGATATTTTGCAGTATCTTTGCGGAGTCTTGAGTTGATCAGCATTTAGTAAGTGAACAAACATTCTGCTACGCAATCTTCAGTACGGTTAGTTAGTCGCCTTTACTTCAGCTTTCAGTCAGCTTGTATTTTTATCATTTAATTTTTTATTTAAGTATGAACATTTATGTTTC
>DASXNJ010000231.1:0-4783 GCA_036495145.1 Puia sp. | reverse complement strand
CTGACCTATTCAAGAACGCACTCATTACGAAAGGATTTTGAAAAAATAAATCTCCGAACGATAGTTGAAGATGTGGAGCAAAACCTGAAGGAGGAAATTGGACAGGCGCAGGCAAGGGTGGAAATCCCGGAATCTTGTGATCTGAATGTAATTACATTTCAATTTCAACAAGTCTTTTATAATCTGATCAGCAATTCACTGAAATTTTCAAACCCGGGAAAACCATTGATCATTACGATCACCGGCAGGCATGCCTCCGGTAGTGAATTAGAAAACAATCTGCTGAAAAAAGATACCCGCTACACTCATATTCGTTTCGCCGATAATGGCATCGGCTTTGAACCGCAATACAATGAGCGGATATTCGAATTATTCCAACGGCTACATGGTAAAAATGAATATAAAGGAACCGGCGTCGGACTTGCCATCGTCAAAAGGATTGTTGATAATCATAACGGTGTCGTAATAGCCAAAGGAAATGAGGGTGTTGGCGCAACTTTTGATATTTATCTTCCAGAAAAGGCAACTTGAATAACCCCTTGAATCATCGCTACCCATTTTATATCAGGAGTACTGTTATTTTGTTCGGTCTCATTCTACTGATATATAGCCTTGTAAACCTGCACGCGATACTGGTACCTCTTGCTTTTGCTATACTCATTGCCATTTTACTGAATCCGCTAACAAACCTTTTTCAAAAATGGCAATTGCCTAAGGTGGCGGCAATCTGCCTGTCTCTTTTAATTGGCTTTATAATCATTGGACTGGTTGCTTATTTTATCATGATGGAGCTTTCCACTTTTTCCGATCAGCTTCCGGTGTTTAAGAAGAAATTTGAGATGCTGCTGCAAAATTCCCAGCATGATATCAGCCGGCAATTCGGCATTTCACTGAAAAAGCAAAACCAGCTGATGGCTGACGCCGAAACAAGTTTAAAACCAGTGCTGGGTGCTACCGTCGGATCTTTTTTGGAAACCCTGTCCATGATTATTCTGTTACCCGTTTACACTTTTCTATTTCTTTTTTACAAGACATTACTGCTCGACTTTTTGTATGAAATTTTCTCCCGGGAAAATGCAAAGGAAGTAAGCGTTGTTTTGGTGCAGACTAAATCAGCGATTCAAAATTATATGTATGGCTTGTTACTGGAAGCGCTCATTGTGGCCGCGTTGGATTCTGTCGCGCTTATGATCCTGGGCGTTGAGTACGCTATTTTGCTGGGTGTTTTAGGTGCTTTACTCAACGTACTTCCTTTTATCGGGGGCATACTGTCCGTCGCTCTTCCCGTACTGGTAGCGACGATCACAAAAGATGGTTTTCAAACACAGATTTGGGTCATACTGAGTTATATGCTCATCCAGTTTGTAGACAATCATTTTCTGGTGCCTTATATCGTTTCTTCCAGAGTAAAAATAAATGCGCTGATATCCATTATCATAGTTCTGATGGGCGGAGCGCTATGGGGCGTGTCGGGCATGTTTCTGTCAATTCCGATTATAGGAGTTTTGAAAATCATCTTTGACCATATTGACGAATTAAATCCCTGGGGAAAACTTTTCGGAACGGAGATTCCTACCCGTCACAAAGGACAGATCTGGATGAGATTTAGAAAGGAAAAAAGCGGGAACGCCAGATAGATTGTAATATATTACCCATTCCGCTCACACAATGGTTTTTAAGTTTCGAATCTGAATGCCTGGTAAGAATGCGGTTTTAATATCACGCTGAAAACAAAACACTGACCTGACGTTGGTGCCCACCAGCCTGATTTTGCGGGATGGCTAACGCCGCTGATTTTTTCTGTGGAATCATCAGGGATTTTACTTCGCAGTTTTTATCCGGACTGTGGAAATTTATACTTGATTGAATGGATACCTGATGAGGCATGTGATTTACATTATTTCAGAAGTATGGATATCGGACATATACTGGAAAATCATATTGGCCAATACGGTCCAATCAGCTTCCGGGATTTTATGGAAGCCGCCCTTTATTATCCCGAACATGGTTATTATACTTCGAATCCGGAAATATTTGGCTCAGAAGGTGATTTCTATACTGCGCCCCTGATCAGTTCCGTCTTTGGTGAAATGATTGCTACACAGATCGGGGAGATGTGGATCCGACTGGACAAAAAGCCTTTTACCATTGTCGAATTTGGAGCTGGCAACGGGATGCTTAGCCGTGATATTCTATCAGCTCTTCAGCGAAATGATTTGTTATACCGTGATCTGCGTTATTGCATAATCGAAAAAAGCCCGGTACTCCGGCAACAACAGCAAATGATCTTGAATAACCAGGTGTATTGGTACGATGATATGGAACAATTGGGTGACTTTTCGGGATGTGTTTTTACGAACGAGGTTCTGGACAATTTTTCCGTTTATCAGGTGGTCATGCAGGAGCAGCTGATGGAACTGGCTGTTGATTTTAAAGATGACTTTGAGGAAATTCTGAGACCCGCTGATCAATTTCTGGCAGAATATTTTAAAGACTTGGAAATCGTTTTAAATCGGGGTTTTCGTACCGAGGTAAATCTGCAGACCAATGGCTGGATTTTTGAAATTGCAAGACATTTAGAAAGGGGGTTTGTGTTGACGATAGATTATGGATTTAGTTCGGAGGATTTGTATTTATCTCCGCAACGTTCAACAGGTACATTAAGGTGTTATTACAAACATGTGATGAACGCCAATCCATACGTGCATATCGGAAAGCAGGATATTACCGCCCATGTCAATTTTACTTCGCTAAAGAACTGGGGAGAAAAATATGGATTGCATTTTTCCGGGTATACCAATCAATCATATTTTCTAAGAGCTCTCGGTCTGGCAGAGCATTTAAAAAACAGAAAAAACGAGATTAATAAAGATAGTCGTGACGATGAAAAAATAGAAGCTATCTACAAACTGGTACACGAAATGGGATGCAGGATGAAAGTAATGGTTCAGCAAAAAGGAGTGAGGGATACAAAATTGAAAGGATTCATGTTTCCCCTGGCACTATAAGTAATTATAGTTTTGACTGATTATCTTATGAGCCAGTCAGTCTTCTTTACCAAATAGTTTTCTCAATTCGTCCTTTGCATTTTCTAAAACCCTGAGCTTTGTATCCGGAAGATTTTTCCCTGCCCGGTTGATATAAAAATTCAGCATCGACATCGCGGATTGAAACGGAGTTCCTTTTTTACGATGGCTGTTTTTAGCGGACCGCCTGAGAGATTGCGCGATTTTCTTCGGGTCAGTTCCTTTGAAAACTCCTGATTCCAGGTCTAGCGCATCACTTGTCTCATTTACTTTTTTCGACCATTTGCTGGGAGTGCCCTTATTCTCAGGCGATACATTCTTTCGTTTTACCCGTGATTTTCTTTTTTCTGTTTTAGTTGCCATCCTTTTTAAAAAAGAATACCAAGATTGTGCCATTTGATTCGGCTTGTTGTTCCAGCTGATTTTTCTCAGGCAATGATCTAAGAATACAGTAGCGTTGTTGAATTAGCGTTTTGAAATATCTCTTACGATTTTCCGGGCGTCTAAAGCAATTTCACGGATCTGGCCGGTTGGTGAAACAAAGAAACCACAGAAGTACAACCCGTCTTCCCCGAAATATTTTTGCTTATCCACGCGGACGTTCAGGTCCCTGAATCTTTTCGGATCAACATGGAGAATATTTTGTTCGAATCCCTTGTCATAACCGATCGCTGCTATGATAGAATCGAATTCAGCCATATTACCGTCAGAAAAAAATACCTTACTGTTTTCTATGAGTTCGATGCCCTGGTAGATGCGACAGTTTCCATCCCGGATCAGTTTCAGGGTCCCGGCATCCAGTAGCGGCACGCTTTGGTCTTTTTTTATTTGTTCCAACGGACCGTAAGGAAGTTTTCTAAGTCCGAGTTTTCTGATATCTCCCGTCAATGCGTTGATCAGCGGGGCATTTAATTTATCAGCCAGCCGGGCGGGAAGGAAGGACATGAGTAAACCGAGTTGCAGCACCGGAATGCCAAACACATCCCTTGGTAAAACATTCACCGCAGAGCGTACCGACATGGAAGGATGTGCACCCTGTTCATGAAGATCAATGGCAATTTCACAGGCGGAATTTCCAAATCCGATTACCAGCACACGTTGACCTGAGAAATCTTTTCCGGTTTTATATTTACTGCTATGTAAAATGGTTCCCGGGAATGAATCCTGACCATCGATTCGAATGGGCCTGGGTAATCCGAATGAGCCCGTTGCCATGATCAGGTTTCGGGAGATGAATGTTCCCTGATTTGTTTCGGTGACCCAAAAATCCCGTTTTCTGGAAATTGAAATAGCTTCGGTGCGAAAGAGCGGCTGAATATCAAATTGCTGCCGATACTCGTCCATATATTTTATCACTTCCAGCCTCGTCGGATAAAGTGGAATATTGGATGGAAATTTTTTATACGGTAGTGTTGAAAGTTTTTTGTTGGTGTGCAGGTGCAGGCGATCGTAGTGATTACGCCACGGTGTCGCAACCTGTCCGCATTTTTCTATAATGATATAATCGATTCCTGCCCTTTTCAAACATCCTGCTGAAGCCAGTCCGGAAATGCTGGCCCCTATGATCATTGTATTGGTTTCTTTCATGTTTAATTTACTTGTGCATCTGTGCTATCCACGCACTGATTAATTTCACGCCTTCTTTATGGATCACAGTCCTTGCCAGCTCGGGCATCGCCGTACCCGGCTCTGCGCTGTTCATCCTGTATGCAAGGATTGAATGGGCAACATCTCCGGGAATGACATCATAGTTCATT
>DASXNJ010000230.1:0-3819 GCA_036495145.1 Puia sp. | reverse complement strand
ATACGGAAATGAATCACGATCGTTTCTATTTTACTTATCGAAAAAATGACAATCATTAATTTCTTTTTATGATTTTACAAAAACGTTCCAGAATATTGCGATCCAGCCCGTCAATCAGAAGCCTGGTGTCTGAAACGCATTTAAAATCATCAGATTTTATAGCACCACTTTTTATTGACGAAGGAAAAGATACACGTCAGGAAATTGCTTCGATGCCCGGTTATTTCAGAAACAGTCTGGATATCACAGTAAAAGAAGTGAAGGAATTATATGCCATGGGCTTAAAGTCTGTTCTCCTTTTTGTAAAAGCCAAAGATGAGCTGAAAGACAATACGGGGAAGGAAGCATGGAATAAGGAGGGACTGATGCAACGAAGTATCAGGGCAATAAAAGATGCAGTGCCGGAAATTGTGCTGATGACAGATGTGGCACTGGATCCCTACTCTTCTTACGGGCATGATGGAATTGTAAAGGATGGCGAAATCGTAAACGATGAAACTGTTGAAGCATTGGTAAAAATGAGTTTGAGTCATGCTGCAGCAGGAGCCGATTTCGTGGCCCCCAGCGACATGATGGATGGCCGGATTGGCGCGATTCGGGAAGCGTTCGAACAAAACGGATATACAAAAACGGGCATAATGGCGTATAGCGCCAAATACGCTTCCTGTTTTTACGGACCTTTCCGGGATGCGCTGGACTCGGCACCTGGATTCGGCGATAAAAAAACTTATCAGATGGACTATACAAACCGGACGGAAGCTATTAAGGAAGCTTTGCAGGATGTGGAAGAAGGAGCTGATATTGTAATGGTCAAACCGGCACTCTCCTACCTTGATATTATCCGTGAAGTCAAAAATAGTGTACACGTACCCGTTAGTGCCTATAATATCAGCGGGGAATATGCTATGATAAAAGCTGCAGCGAAAATGGGCTGGCTGGATGAGAACAAGGCTATTTTGGAAACGCTTACCTCGATAAAACGGGCCGGAGCGGATATGATTGCAACATACTTTGCCAGGCAGGCCATAGAGCTCCTGACACAAGTATGAAAGTATGGAAGACTGGAAGTCTGGAAGTCTGGAAGTGAAGTGCTTTCGTCAAATAATCTGGCTTTAAGCTTTAATCTTATCAAATGGATATCAATACCAGCAGTGAACTTTTTAAGCGGGCGCAGAAATTTATTCCGGGCGGAGTAAATTCTCCTGTTCGGGCATTTCGCAGTGTAGGAGGTACGCCCCTTTTCATCAGTAAAGCAAAAGGCAGTTATTTATACGATGCAGACGGAAATAAATACATCGATTATATAGCCTCCTGGGGGCCGATGATACTCGGCCATGCGCATGAAGAAGTAGTAAAAGCCATTCAGGAAAGAACTGCTTTGTCCATTTCTTATGGAGCGCCCACAGAATTAGAAATTGAGATGGCGGAATTGATTATCGGAATGGTTCCGAATGTGGATATGATCCGGATGGTCAATAGTGGAACTGAGGCTTGTATGAGTGCGGTGCGTTTGGCCCGCGGATTTACAGGAAAGAATAAAATTATTAAATTTGAAGGTCATTATCATGGGCATGCCGATTCGTTCCTTGTGAAGGCAGGCAGCGGCCTGGCTACTTTACAAATACAAACGGTTCCGGGAATAACGCCCGGAGTATCACAGGATACATTAACAGCACCTTTTAATAATCTGCCGTTTGTTGAGGAAATGGTAAAAAAATATAAAGGAGAAATCGCTGCCATCATCCTCGAACCGGTCGCTGGCAATATGGGGTGCATTCTTCCGGAAAAAGGATTTCTTGAATCTATCAGAGCCCTTTGCGATGAAGAAAATATCGTTTTAATTTTTGACGAAGTAATGACAGGCTTTCGCCTCGCACCTGGTGGTGCTCAGGAAAAACTGGCTATTCGCGCCGATCTTGTTACCTACGGAAAAGTGATCGGTGGCGGAATGCCGGTGGGCGCATTTGGCGGACGAAGAGATATAATGGAACATATTGCACCGCTGGGTAAAGTTTACCAGGCCGGCACATTAAGTGGGAACCCACTTGCCATGATCGCCGGAATCACCACTTTGAAAATATTAAAGGAAAATCCTTCCATTTATACAGAACTGGAAAAAAAGACAAAATATCTGCATAGTGGCCTCGATAAAGTTTTTAAGGAGAAAAACATTCCGGTCGTAATTAACCGCTTTGGCTCCATGATCAGTCTTCATTTTAATCATAACCCGGTAAAGGATTTTGAATCCTCTTCACAATCTGATATGATGAGGTTCAACCAGTTTTTTCACGCCATGCTTGATCAGGGGATTTATTTGCCACCTTCCGCTTTTGAAAGCTGGTTTTTGAACAATGCGCTCACCTTCCGGGATCTCGACGAGACAATTGAAGCAGCTACGCTATCTTAAGATCCATATCACAAAGATCATCATACTTTATTACCGGCCGGCAACTGCCAAACAGAGTTCAGCTAGTTGAATCCCGTAAAGAGTCTGCGCAGTGAGTAAGACTAAAACAGAGTGGTAAATGTGGATTTGTGAAAATGTGATAATGGGGGAATTGAATATGCAAATGATAATGTGAAAACGTGGCGTCTGAAAAAAAATTAATTTCAAGCCCACTCTCAGATTGTCATTTGCAAATTTAATTTCGAATTTCTACATCCCCACCCTTCCACATTCACCACACTCATTTCACGCTTTAAACAAAAGTTCACAAGGTTTGAGTCCTGTATGTTTTTTGAATGCAGTAGAAAAATGTGAAATAGAAGAATAACCGAGCATCACAGAAACATCGGTAACACTCAATCCTTTTTCGTATAAAAGATAACGGGCGTGTTCCATGCGCTGGCCCTGATAAAAATCAAAAATGGTTGTACCGAAAAGCTCCTTAAAACCCTTTTTCAGATAACATTCATTAATAGCCACTTTTCGGCTGAGTTCACGAATCGTTAAAGGCTCGCCGATATGTTCGAGGAGGATTTCGCGGGCGAGGTTAATTTTTTCCCTGTCAGCTCCGTTTGCCAGGAATTTGCATTGAAAAGCTTCCACCTCCCTTTCACCCAGCATACATTCAAGGCTGTATAGCAACAGCATCTGTGTTTGTGCGTTGATGAAAATATTTTCCAGACTATCCGTGTAACTATGGTTCAGCATGCCTTCCAGAACCATTCGGGTACGGCTGCAAAGGGACAATATTTTTGAAAATGAGGACGGATGTTTGAAATGCAGAACATTATCCGACAAACTGCTTACCCGCTGTTGCGGCTTCACAAACTGCGAGAGATGTACAGAAGAGAATCGAAAACTCATTACATCCACCGTTTCAACCCGGGTTGGACATAACCGGGACGTATGAAGCCGGCATGTATCGCAATCTTTTTCTTTTTGGTCGCAATATGCATTCCCTGAAATGCAAAACCGGAGCTCAAAATAATTTTCCTGCGGATTCTCACGCTGGAAATGATACACCATCATACCGGTGTCGTCCAGACTCCATAGCGGATTCTTTTCGTACCTGCGTATCATATATTGAACCGAACCCGGAATCTGACGCTCTTTTTCATCCAGGAGATGTAATTGCTCCTGCATGAAAGGCTGTTTATAAGCGAGACTAAGTATATCCGGGGGCTGATGCATAAATAGTCGGCAAATCTAATCCCAAATTTCCAAACGGGAAGCATATTGTTGTTTAACCATTGATGCCCCTGCTATTTTAGCCTTTTTTCTGAAGTAAAAAGACCTAAAAAAATTGTTTAAAAAAGAAGCGTTTCAACCCTGTTCTTACCCCTGTTTTCAGTAAATTTGCAAACCCTGTTATT
>DASXNJ010000229.1:0-2866 GCA_036495145.1 Puia sp. | reverse complement strand
ATAACTTCTTTACCCCAAATCCCAGTCGATCCTGTCAGAATATGATTTCCCAGCAGTTCTCCTGAAGAGGAATTATTTGAATATTTCTTACAGATCTCCTGGAAAGAAGGACCGGCTACCCTGGTCTTAAATCCATGACAGCTAAAACAATTTGATACCATCATGTACATGAGACCTGATGTGTCGTTGAATTTTTTTTGTTTCATATATGCTGAAGCCTGTATTGAATTTCCAACATATTTTAATCTGACAAGCACTTCCCCGTTTTGAATTTCCTGATACTTAGAATCACCGTCTTCTGCATCCGAAACATCAACCGAATAGGGCACCTGACTATTCCAGCTATAAATTGTATGATTAACCGGCCTGGTAATCCGGATAACAGGGCCATGATTGGGTGTTTGCGCAACGAGAACAACTGACAACATTAAACCTGTACGCAATACTTTCAACATGAATTAAAAATAAATCATTGGGATTTTATTTATCTATCTGCCGGGTATCGTAAATACGAACAAAAATCTATTCATTTCTTAAGCATTCGAATGGCTGATTTCTTCGGCGACGCGCTTCGCTGAGCGGAGACAGGATTCCATTCCACGGCTCATGTTATCTGCATAAGTACCCGCAAAATAAATTCTTCCTTCCGGTTTTAATAACTGCGGCCAGAATTTGTGCATTTGACCGACAGGAAATGGAACCATTTCACAAGTTGGAGCAAAATTGTCTTTTGACCAATCTCTGGTTAATGCCTGAACAATTGTATCACGCTTACCTGGATATAATCTCCTGAAAGCAGCCAGCACTCTTTGCGGAGATAGTCCGGAAGGTCCATAGGCAACGATTAATACTCTTTCAGTTTCCACTTCGTCTGCGGTTTGCCAGGTTGCCTGAATATCCGGGTCGTCAAATTCAAGGTTAATGGATTTCAGTCCGTCATCAAGCCAGAATTTTGAACTTGCTTCAAATATATAATGCGGATGGGAGGTATATGCTAGATTATCAACAACAAATTGTTTGTCTGCGGAAAGGGCGGGGCTCAAAGCAATCTTTTTAAATACAGGGAATGAAATCGCGTTGACCAGAAAATCAACAGTCATTTGTTTTTCTTCATCGTAACCAAATTGTTTATAATTTATAGTAACTGCCTGGGAGGATTGTTTTATCGAAATCACAGGAGAACCCAGGTGCAGCCGTTTGCCCAGTTTTTTTGCAAATGCATTGGTCATTTCCTGGTTGCCGCCTTTTAGCCGGAACGTATCGCCTTCGGAAAGTGGTATTCCCCGAAAACCCATAATGGCCAGTCGCCAGACTTTATACAATGCCGACGTATTATGGCCACCTAAATAATCGATGGCCATTGCGGAAGCGCCGTGTTTTTTATAAAGATCCGCAAGGGAAATATTATCCAGATCGTCGAGTCCGACTCCAAATGGTTGGAAAGGATCTGTAAATTTCGAAATGTAAGATTGCAGGTAAAATGGCTGAAGTTCCCACCACGGTTTTGAGGAGAGCAGTTGAACTTCGCGATCATTAAAGCCCAGTGATTTTAAAATGTCGGGATCACGAAGCTGATCTGCTGAATAAAATTTCCCTTTTATCATACTCAAACCATTGTTCCCCTGCCTGTATGGAAGTATTGTAAGATTAAATTCCTTACTGTATTCAAAGAATCTTTCATATCCCGGATCTGTGATATGATCTGCTCCATAGTCTGCATACAAACCGTCGGAAAATCCATCTTTTCCGGTGAATACATGTCCTCCATGTCGGCCACTGGCTTCCAGGACTATAACATCGTGACCCGCTTTCATCAGTTCATAGGCACAACATAAACCGCTGATTCCCGCACCGGCGACAACTATTTTTCTTGCAATAAATTTTTTTTGTACAGACGATTCTAATTGCCGTTCAGAAGGCGTTCTATTAAATATTTCGGGGACATTGATTGAGATTCCGGCTCCTGCCAGGAAACTGCTGCGGATAAAATCTCTTCTTTTTAAATCCTCCATTTAGTTTTTTTGGTGACCGCCACCATCTTCGGGCTTTTTACAACAGGTGGGAAGTTTCTTATATGCTTCCGGATCAGCAGCCACATCACCCGCATCATAACCAATATTGGCGATCGCCGTCTTTATATTCTCAATCGTTGTCCGGTCCCAGATATAAGTCACTTTACAAGTATGATTTTTATAATCCACTTTAACCGTTTGGATTCCGTCTTCACGGGATATATATCTTTCAATTCTTGATTTGCATTGTTCACATTGAACAGTCGGAACGGAAATGGTGGCGGTTTCCAGGGCTCCCTTACGAACGGGTTGTTGAGACCTGCAAATAAGAAAAAAACAATTCGCAAGCATTGTCATCCACAAAATCTTTTTCATAGCATATATTTTATCTTCAAAAATACGAAACGGCATTCCAGTGGGCGGGATCCTCACGCCATTTAACAAGTGTTTCGTGTTGTGCCTTATTAATTGTCCCTTTTTCAACGGCCAGTTTGATCAGGGTGGAATAATCAGTCAGTGATCTTGTTTTTACATCTTCAGCCGCAAAGGCATCGGCAGCTTCATCAAACCCATAGTTAAATATAGAAACCAGTCCGGCAATTTGCAAGCCGGCCGACCTCAGTGCCTGTACAACTGCCAGGCTGCTCTTACCGGTCGAAATCAGGTCTTCAATAACCAACGCTTGTTTACCGGCTTCATAAAATCCTTCGATTTGATTTCCCATCCCGTGATCTTTGGGTTTCGAACGAACGTAAATAAAAGGCATTTTCAACTGATCTGCGGCCATGGCACCCCAGGCAATTCCTGCCGTAGCCACGCCGGCCAGATATTCAGCATCCGGAAATTCCTCAAAA
>DASXNJ010000228.1:0-7628 GCA_036495145.1 Puia sp. | reverse complement strand
TTGTTTGTAACATTGGAAGCAAGTAATGACCCCTGGGGCTGCAGATTGAGTTGTTTATTGCACGCGTAGATGATAATCGAAGCAAGTACCGTAGTGGCGGGCAATATCCATTTAAATAATTTTTTCATATAAAGCTAATTTTGAAATAATTAATGAATTGTAAGACTTACCCCTACATTATATTGTTTTTGATTATTCGGGTATACCCCACCAGCAATACCAAAAACGGTATTAGTGCCCGGATTCAGTTCAGGATCCAATCCTGAATAATTGGTCACCGTAAAAAGATTCAGTGCCTGCACATAGACTCTGAACTTATCAAAATGTAAACGTTTCATCGTGTTGGAAACAATGGTGTAACCAATGGTCAGGTTTCTGCACCTCAGAAAAGAACCGCTTTCCATGGCATAGGAATTAAAAACACCCGAGTTGCTGAAATTGGCGCTCTGTTCAAGCATCGGCACATTTGTCCCGGGATTAGCAACATGGGCTGTAGGGTCCTTGATGCTGGTTGGCTGTCCGTTCGCATCGATCAGCCTGGCTGAATTGAGCGCCACATTCGTGCTGATCTGGTTGCCAAACCCCTGCGGGAAATCGGTGGATGATTTTACATTATTTATTATATCATTACCCACCTGCGCATAAAAGAAAGTATAGAAATCAAAATTTTTGTAAGTCACCGAAATATTCAAACCTGCAGTAAATGATGGATTTGGATTTCCAAAGAAAGTCCTGTCATTGCCATCGATTTTACCATCATGATTTACATCGGCATACTTGAATCGTCCGGGAGCAGCATCCTGTTGCGTCGGCGACTTTGCCACATCGTCATAGCTTTGGAAAAGTCCGATTACCTGGTAGCCAAAGAATGCGCCCAGTGGATGTCCCGGTTGGATCCTTGAAGTGATGGTTTGCGCGCCGACCGGCTGATTAATGTATAATGTTCCTGCCGGCAGGCTGACCACTTTATTGTCATAAGAAGTAAAAGTACCTGTAATGTCAAATTTTAAATCTTTGTTGACTCTTCCGTGATAGGTGAGTGATAAATCAATACCGGTATTTTGAATATTACCTGAGTTTGTAAACGGATCCAGGGCTCCGCCATTAGTTCCCGGAACAGCGGGGACAAATAACAGTCCGCTGATGACTTTTTTATACCAGTCAAAACTGATATCGAATTTATTATTCAGGAAAGTCGCATCGAATCCAACATCAGTAATAATATCCTGTTCCCAGGTCGTATTGGGGTTTCCATACTGACTGGTGTAAAGGCCTGCCACAGGAGAATTACTGGTGGCATTAATATCATAATAAGACTGGTTAATCTGCTGACCATATAAAGTATAAGCATTTGTCGGATTGATATTGCTGATAGATCCCATTTTTCCCCAACTGCCACGAATCTTAAACTCATTCAACCAATTTACATCCCTTAAAAAAGATTCCTGTGAAATAGCCCAGCCTGCAGATACGGATGGAAAAATGCTATTTCGCTGTTCAGGAACAAATACCGAAGAATTATCACTGCGGAGAGTGGCACTGATATAATATTTCTGATCATAATTATAATCGATCCTTCCAAAGACAGAAAATATAGCAGTCTGATAAGGTGTGTACAAGCCATTGTTTCCAAGGATTCTTGAATTATTGGTCTGAGTAGATGCCTGACCGAAATTCAGTGTCCAGAGATTGGGAGAAACGGTCAGGTTACTGGAGTCGGTGATATAATAATTACCTCTCGTTGCATTGGATCCCTGACCTGTATTATAAATGTATTCTGTACCGCCAAGCAGATTAAAACTATGCTTGTCAATCTTGTTGCTATAATTTAAAGTATTTGTCCAGATCAGACTGGAGTTTTGACCATAAGTTTCAGTATACAGATTGGCAGCATGGTTATTTTCAGCATTTTCATAGGGCGTGGTTGCAAAACCATTATAATAGTAGTTATCAAATGTTCCGCCGCCACTGGTACGTATTGTAAAGTGTTTCAGAAAATCCACTTCAGCGAATACGTTACCTATCACCTGGTAGTCCCTGTTCTGATTATTTGCCTGGCGGTCCTGGATGGCCACTGCATTGGAGGCATTGCCCAGTCCCTGTGAAATGCCACCCGCATAGTTTCCGGCGATATCATATACCGGAACGATATTGGGAAGCTGGTAAGCGGTATTAATGGAGTTCGTACTGTTTACTCCGGGTGCATTCAAATAACCCGGGTTGGTTTTATAGACTACATATGCATTTTCACCGACATGTATATGGTCATCCGCCATACTGAAATTTGTATTGACTCTTACAGAATATCGTTGAAGACTGGTCTCAATCAGTGTTCCCTGCTGGTCCAGATAATTAAACGACATAAAATAAGAAGACTTGCCAGTTCCACCACTAACGGACAAATTATGGTTCTGGATAAATGCCGGTTTGAAAATATCGTTAAACCAGTTATTGCCGTTTTGAGCTGCGAGCGTAATATGGTTGTTATATAGATTATAGTCAGCCAGGCTGGTGTTCGGAGCACCTTGCGGAGCACCCGTTGGCGTGATATAATAGGGAACGACCGGTGTTGGACCATTACCATATTGTGGATCGGAAGGAGTCAGCCCGTCATTAAATGCCTGTGCCCATTTGGCGACACCTGTTTGGGTTGGACTGGCCAGATCCCAACTTTTACTTAGTGGCTGTTGACTGCCGACAAATCCATCATATGAAACTTTGACTGGACCTGTACCTCTCCTGGTCGTGATAACAATGATTCCGTTGGATCCGCGCACACCATAAATCGCCGCACCCCCCGCATCCTTTAACACCTGTAAGGACTGAATATCATCCGGATTGATATCATGCATACTGCCCGGCACACCATCAATCAACACCAGCGGCGCTGAAAGACCCGATGAAGTTATACCACGGATATTTACTATGGAAGCAGCACCGGGAGCTCCGGACGTGTTAACAGTCACGCCGGAAGCCTGCCCCTGCAAAAGGGCTTCAGTACTTCCCGATGGTGTCGCCTTCAAGTCCGCCACATTTACAATGGCAACCGCTGCTGTGATATCTTTTTTCTTCTGTGAAGTATATCCGGTTACAAAAACTTCATTCAGATTACCGACAGTAACTGCGAGCTGAATTTGGCCAACACTGGATTTCCCCGCTACCGGTATGACGGCATTTTCATAACCCACGGAAGAAATTTCGAGCTGACTGTTATCCTTCGGAACAACAATACTAAATTCTCCGGAGGAATCGGTTTGAGTGGCAATCACTGTTCCTCTTACCAATATGGTAGCATTCCTTACGGGTTGCTGATCGGCTTTGTTAATTACTTTTCCAGTAACAGTTCGTTGGGCAAATGCAACGCATGAAAGCAGGAGGAATCCCATCAGCATGCAACACATTTTGTTAAGCCCGGTTTTTTTCTTTGGCATAAGCAATCATTGTTTTTGTTATAAAAGGAATTTTACTTTGACAAATATTATCTTAAGGCGGATTCCAGCTCAGTAGTCTGGAAATTAAACTTAAAGAAAGACCCCTCCCGGTGAACAGGGAAGGGCCTGTTCTCATTGCTTAACCGTAAACCACAAACTGCTGAACGAGTTACTGTTTCGTCCTGATAAATATTTTTTCTTCACTATTTAATGTTTTAATGATATGTGGTCCATTCATTACGGTTTATCAGAATTACTTACAAAAGCGATTCGTTTACTGTCGGGCGACCAGGAAGGTGCATTCAATGTTCCCTGTCCTCCAAACATATAGGCAATTACTCGCGGTGCTCCCCCGGAAGCCGGCATCAGTCTCAGCATTACGTTCTGATAGGACGGATGGGAATTCGGATCAATATCCGTCGGGAATGATATGAACACGATCCATTTCCCATCCGGAGAAATGTGCGGAAACCAGCTATGGTATTCGTCGAAAGTGATTTGTTCTTTACCGGAGCCGTCCGGTTTCATGCGCCAGATCTGCATGGTACCTGTTGGATTTGCGTTGTAATAAATCCATTTCCCGTCGGGCGAATATTCAGGACCATCTACATGGCCTTTTGTATTGAACGTGAGCTGAATTTCTTTACCTCCATTTATATCCTGTTTATAAAGATTATAAATTTTGCTTCCACGCTGGGCCACGAACGCCACTTCTTTATTGTTGGGATTCCAGCCATGCCAGTATGATGGTGTCCCTTCTGTCAGCAATTTGGGTTCGCCACCTGTCAGCGGTAGAACATAAACGGAAGAGCCACCGCCGGGCATTCCTTCCCTTGAATTGCTGATCGCTAACATTTTTCCGTCGAATGATATCCCGTGATCATTATTCAATCTCGCCGCTGAGCCCGTATTTAATTTTTCCGGAGTTCCACCTTCAATAGGGATGGTATACAGGGAGCCATGATCATTGAATAATAATTTTTTCCCATCCGGCATCCAGTTGGGGGCTTCAAATCTTCCTTTTGATTCGTATATTATTTTCCTGTTTAAATCCGCCAGATCAATAATCTCAAGGCGGCAACCCATTACTGCGGTTGGAGGAGGTTTTACTAATAATGGATTTGGCTGATAAGGATTCTGCACCGGGTGATCGATCCGGACATTCCAGACACGACCGGCTGCCAGCGTATTGGAATCATGAGAACATACATAAATACCGGCCAGTACTGTGTCCGACAGATCGATCAGCTCATGCTCACCGACTTCCTGAAGTGGTTCTCCGGGATTCGCCATACGCATAATCAGCGTCTTTCCTTTGCGCTCCAATTGCATGGTTTGCAGACCACGTTTTGCCGAAAAAATCTCACCCTGCGGATCCTGCATGAAAGCACCTTTCATAGGTCGCCATTGCAAGGCGATCAGTCCGTCAATATGTTTGCAGCCATTCATACTCAAAGCATCCGCCGCTACTGACTCCCTGACCATCCATCCTATTTTGCGATGCCCGATTGCTCCAACCGTATCACCATAAAAATCAAAATCGGCTGTCAGAATAAAATCTCCCGAAATTCTTTTATATGTATAATGGAACTGATCCTCATTAAACCAGATGTTTGCACCGGATCCTTTTATAATGTAGCTCTGTGTAGCCGCATCATAGGTGGATGATCCGGCACGTTTCACATATCCGATATCCTGCTGGTTGTCAAAAACACCAATGGGCGAATTTTGGGAAAAGCACGGAAGATAAAAAAAACCAAGTAGTACCGGTAGTAATCGTAAGTGTTTCAATTTCATAAGCAGAATCATTTCACCAAATCTATTCTGCTATCATTCTTTAACAATATATTTAACTACATCAATACCACATCAATTTCTCAAATTTCGAATTATCGCCCTGAAATGATACTTCATTAATACATCATTGGAAAGCTTAAGTCTGAAAGCATAAAGCATAAAGCGTTTTATTAAAATAAAAGATGCCCCTTTTGGAGGGGCATCATCAAATTCCTGTTGTTTGTTCAATGAAACTTAGAAAAACTTATCTGTATCAGGCCTTCCAATGTTCTGCAAGCCAGTTATAATCAAACTGCAGACTATCAAATGCAGTTACAGCATATTCTTCCTGTTCAATAAAATAGTACTTCATTCCTGCTTGTTTGGCCTGTTTCATGAGGCCAGGGATGTCCACACCGCCCTTGCCGAACTCAACGCTCTTTTTTTCAGTCAGACTCATGTCTTTCAAATGCCATAAAGGAAATCGTCCCGGATATTTTGAAAAATAAGTTAGCGGATCTTTACCCGCAGCAATTACCCAACCCAGATCCATTTCCATATGTACAAGAGCCGGCTGCGTATTGTCCAGCAACACATCATACAGGGCCTTTCCCTCACCCGTGTCAAATTCTGATGAGTGATTGTGGTATCCAAACAGGATCCCGCTTTTTTTGCATTGTTCCCCGGCCTGATTGAACATATCCGCACTTTTCTGATAATTTGCAACCGTCTGACCGGGAGAAGGAAGGACGGAACAAATAATATATTCCTGTCCTGCTTCTGCCGCCTCGTCAATGGATTTCTGCCAGTTTTTGTCAATATGGGTATGGCCACTCCGGAGGGTCATACCCTGGTTTTTCAATATTTTTTTTATTTCTTTTGGTTCAAGTCCGTAGTAGTTGCCTTTTTCGCTCTGTGCAGATTCGATTTCCTGGTAACCGATTTGTCCCAGTTTTTTCAGGGTTCCAACAGCATCCTCCATCATTTCCTTTCTTACCGAATAAAGTTGAACTCCTACATTTTTGAGTTTGGGTGTCGCCTCTGATATTTTTATGAACCCCGGAAGAATAAATGCACCTGCACCTGCGAATGCTGTTTCTTTTAGAAAAGAGCGTCTTGATTTCATATAGCGTTTTAAGAATGAAAATTTCTACTTCTGATCACCCGACATATCCGAATTGCTCACAAATGCCACCCGCTTACTATCGGGGGACCAGGAGGGAGTATTGATCGTTCCCTGTCCGCCATATACGTATGCAATTACTTTGGGTACACCTCCTGCAAAAGGCATCAGTCGGATATACACATGTTTATAGGGAGGGTGAATCCCCGGTTGCACTTCTTCTTTCAGAAATGAAATCATGACGATCCACTTGCCATCGGGAGAAATATGGGCAAACCAGTTATTAAAATCATCATTGGTCACCTGTTCAGGATCTTTTCCATCGGGTTTCATTCGCCAGATTTGCATGGTCCCGGAACGGACAGAATTAAAATAAATGTATTTCCCATCCGGTGTATATTCAGGCCCATCATCCAATCCTTTCGTTTCCGTCAGTTTTACTTCCGGGCCGCCATTGGAAGGAACCCTGTATACGTCATAATCGCCATTTCGTTCACCACAAAAAACCAGGAAATTTCCATCGGGTGACCAGCCATGCAGGTAGGACGGACCCTTGGGGGTTATTTGTTTAGGAGTACCTCCGCCGACAGGAACTGTATAAATAATGGAGCCTCCCAAAGAATTCACACTACTGCTCAGGCCAAGCACGTTTCCATCAAATGAAATGACGTGATCGTTATTATTGTTTTTAACAGCCCCCGTATTGATTACAGTTACAGCCCGGGTGGCCAGGTCAAAACGATTTATTAATCCTTTGTCATCATTAAAAATCAGGTATTTCCCATCCCGGCTCCAGTTTGGTGCCTGAATTGAATAAGGAACGGAATAGATGATATCTCTTTTCCCTGAGGCGATTTCCAGGATTTCCAGATGACTTCCCAGTTTCATCTGCGTTTCATTGTCAGCAACTCCTTTGAAAGGAACCGTAATCCTGACGTTACTGAAAACACCGGTTTCAACCACATCTGCATTATGTGATCCGACAAATAAGCCTACATATAGCTCGTCACCCAGGTCTATATCATTTACCGTATCGGTCACAAACGGCTCGCCGTATATAGCTGCACGCATAATATATTGGTTTCCGCGTCTTTCCAATTCGATTATATTAGCCTTTGTCAGTTTTGCTTTGATTTCTTCAGTCTGAGCACCTGCTGACCTGCGAAATTGCAGAGAGGTGAGACCATCCCCATGCTCCACCGTGTTTACATGGGCTGAATTTCCATCCAGCGTCTTACGTACCATCACGCCCACCTTTCGATGATAGTTCACCCAGTTTCCCAGGAATTCAGCCCTGG
>DASXNJ010000227.1:0-4708 GCA_036495145.1 Puia sp. | reverse complement strand
GAATTTGATTACGCCGTTCATCAACGGCTGAATCTTGAATATTCGCAACATATATGGGACTATTGCCTGCTAAAACAAATCCCGCTGGTATATGCATCTTCGGCGGCCACCTATGGTTCGGGTGATCTGGGATACAGCGACAATCATCAGCTGCCCTTTCAACTGGAACCCCTGAATGCCTACGGGATTTCAAAAAATGAATTTGATAAATGGGCCATTCTTCAGAAAAGCCATCCGCCGTTTTGGGCGGGACTGAAGTTTTTCAATGTATATGGTCCCAATGAATATCATAAAGGCCGGATGGCGAGTGTGATCTGGCATGCATTCAACCAGATAAAAAATAACGGAACCGTAAAACTTTTTAAGTCACACCGTCCGGATTTTAAGGATGGTGAGCAATTACGCGATTTTATTTATGTGAAAGACATTTTGAAAGTATGTTTCTGGTTCATGCAAAATTTTGAAAAGAATCCGGGTAGTGGTTTGTATAATCTGGGAACGGGAAAGGCGAGGACTTTTGAAGATCTTGTCCGGGCAACTTTCGCCGGTGCCGGTGAGCCCGTGCAAATTCAATTCATCGATATGCCTGAAGACATTCGCGATAAATATCAGTATTTTACAGAAGCCATTATGGATAAACTCCGTTCGGCCGGATATAATGATCCTTTTTATTCTCTTGAGGCAGGGGTGGATGATTATGTTAAAAATTATCTTTCAAATAAAAACTACTACTAGGCAATGATCAATAAAATCGGCATCATCGGAGGTGGAAATCTGGGCATGGCCATCGCAGAAGGATTGATTCAAAGCGGATATATTAGTCCGGGTCATATCCTGATTACCCGCCGGTCGGTTGATCAGCTTCATGCATTGGAAAGAAAGGGAGTAATGGTGAGTGCCAATAATGAAGATGCGCTAAATTATGCTTCTTTGATTTTATTGGCAGTAAAGCCCTTTCAGGTAAATGAAGTGCTGTCGAAATTAAAAGACAGCTTTAAAAAGGGAAAGCATATCCTGGTTTCAGTAGTAACCGGAGTCAGCATCCAGCATTTATCCACTCATGTACCGGAAAATGTTCCCATTGTGCGTGCCATGCCAAATACGGCCATTGCGATCCGTGAAAGTATGACCTGTCTGGCAGCCAAAGATATTGGCCACGACCAGTTTCAGGAGATACTTGAGATGTTTAACCAGCTGGGCAGTTCGGTAAAAATTGATGAAAAGCTGATGGACGCGGCGACTGTTCTGGGTGCCTGCGGAACTGCATTTGCGATGCGGTATATCCGGGCTAATATCCAGGGAGGCATTGAAATCGGATTTGATGCTGCCACCGCCAGTCTGATTGCTGCCCAGACCGTAAAAGGGGCAGCGGAACTTCTTCTAAAGAAACAAACCCATCCGGAACAGGAAATAGATAAGGTGACCACACCCAAGGGTTGTACCATCGCAGGACTCAATGAGATGGAACACCGGGGTTTCAGCTCCTCTTTAATAAAAGGCCTTGTCGCCAGTTACCAGAAAATAGGTCAGGACTAAAAGTCATTTTGATTATCAGCTAGTTATAAGTAGGTTTTCTGAAAGTTGGGCTTAGGACTTGCATCTGTTAAAATATAGATCGAAATTTACCGTTATATCATAACCCTTAGCCACTTAGCATAAGAGCTAAGTAATCCAAACCATGAAAACCAATTCCAGCAGTTACGTCCTAGCAGCAGAGATTCTGATTATCATTCTGTTTCATGTTGTAAAAATCAAGCAGGGAGATAAACATCCCGGGGAAATGGCATTTACGCCTGTTAATAAAACAGTTACCCTGCCCAAGCTGAATACGCCTGACAAATCCGGTACAGAATATCTCCTGGTGAACCTCGTAAAATAAAATTTACTGAGTCGCTATTCTCCATTTATCCACAATCTGGTTTTCCGATTTCGGAGGATTAAAAAAATTGCCGTAGGTTTGCATGACCTTCTGGTTACTGTTTTACATCTGTAATTCAACAGGTCATATCATTTCATTTTACTGATTTTATTGTCGTCTTAATTTAAAGATTATGGCCAAATATATTTTTGTTACCGGAGGTGTTACTTCTTCGCTGGGGAAAGGGATCATTGCAGCGTCTCTCGCCAAATTGCTACAGGCAAGGGGGATCCGGGTAACCATTCAGAAATTTGATCCATATATCAATGTTGATCCAGGCACTTTAAATCCATATGAACATGGTGAGTGTTTTGTAACAGAAGATGGTGCTGAAACGGATCTTGATCTGGGACATTATGAGCGGTATCTGAACATATTTACTTCGCAGGCCAATAACGTTACAACCGGAAGAATTTATCAGACGGTTATCAATAAAGAAAGAGAAGGCGCCTATCTCGGGAAAACCGTTCAGGTGGTTCCGCACATAACTGATGAAATCAAACGGCGTATGCTGCTGATTGGTGCAAGGAATGAATATGATGTCATTATCACTGAGCTTGGAGGAACAGTCGGCGATATAGAGTCACTTCCCTTTATTGAAGCCGTGCGACAGTTGCAATGGGAATTGCCGGAGGAAGACGTGGTGGTGATTCACCTGACCCTGATACCTTATTTAAAAGCTGCCAAAGAGTTAAAAACAAAACCCACCCAGCATAGTGTTCGTATGCTGAGCCAGGAGGGGGTCACACCTGATGTGATCGTTTGCCGAACGGAAGAACCCCTGTCGCCGGAGATAAGAAAAAAAATAGCCCTGTTTTGTAACGTAAAAGTAGAAGCCGTGATTGAAGCAGCCGATGCTTCCAGCATATATGAAGTGCCGGTAACCATGATGAAGGAGAAACTTGACCTGATCTGTTTGAAAAAACTGAATATCACCAATTTCCAGGATGCCGAGCTCAGCAAATGGAAAGAATTTCTTGATAAACTGCGTCATCCAAAATCCAAAGTAACCATCGGTTTGATCGGAAAATATATTGAATTGCAGGATGCTTATAAATCGATCCTTGAATCATTTGTGCATGCCGGAGCAATGAATGAATGCAAAGTGCAAATACTGAACGTTCACAGCGAATCCATCACCGGTGAAAATGTAGCGGAGAAACTGGGTATTCTGGATGGATTGCTGGTGGCACCCGGATTCGGACACCGGGGAATTGAAGGAAAGATTACAGCTGTGAAATACGCCAGGGAAAATAAATTGCCCTTCTTTGGTATCTGTCTCGGTATGCAGATGGCGGTGATAGAATTTGCCCGTAACATCCTCGGACTGACAAAAGCCCATTCCACCGAAATGCAGGCGGACACACCCACACCGGTTATTGACCTGATGGAGCAGCAGAAGAAGATCACGGTAAAAGGCGGAACCATGCGTCTGGGTGCCTATCCCTGCGCTGTTGAAGAGGGCACGCTCGCGAAAGCCATCTATGGTAAATCCATGATCTCCGAAAGACACCGCCACCGATATGAATTTAACAACGAATACCTGCAGCAGTTTGAAGATGCGGGTATGATTGCCAGTGGAAAAAATCCTGAAAGCGGTCTGGTGGAAATAATTGAATTACCCGATCATCCTTTCTTCATCGGCGTGCAATACCATCCGGAATTAAAAAGCTCGGTGGAAAACCCGCAGCCCGTTTTTGTTTCCTTTATCAAAGCCGCCAAAGAATTCGCGGGCAAGAAAAACATGAGGAACCCGGCGGTGTTGGAGAGAGAGATGATCTAGACGAGTGTGGAAATGTGGAAATGTGGAAATGTGGAAATGGAATTTTTTAGTTTGATAATTTGCAAATTACAACTAACTATCAACCGTCAACCGCCAACTGCCAACCGCCAACTGCCAACTAATTAGCGGGAAAGGCCCAGACAAGAAACTCCGGGAACACTTCACTCCAGCTGCTATAACTATGAACACCATTCGGTAATTCCCTGTAAACAATTCCTTCCGGCGCTACGACATTTTTCTTTTCCAGGAGATTGATAATATCTTTTGTATCGTCGATAATATCAATGATGCTGTCTTTGTCCCGGTCTCCCTTTTCTTCAGCCGCTCCTGCATAAAACCAATATTGTAACCCCGGTTTTTTTCTCGAGGCTTTTAATTTGGTATACATGATCCGGTTTTTTTCATCTGAATAAGAACTGTCTTCAGAAGCTTTGTCACGCCACCAGAAAGAGCCGGAAAAAATACCCACTTTGCTGATCTTGTCCGGATGATTCCAGGCGATGTCAAATGCGGAGAGACCACCCATGGAACATCCGGCGATTGCAAATGATTGAAATTTTCTTACGCCGGATTGTTTTTTTGCATATGGATATAATTCATCATTGATAAATGCGTCATAGAATGTGGCGCGGCCGCCCCTGTTTAAATAATCCGGTTTTTCAGCAACACCGTATTCCTGCATCCGGTCACCTGCTTCCACACCGATGATTACCAGGGGTAATATTTTTCCCGCTTTATAGAGACTATCCATGGTTTCTTTTACACGGAGTTTTTCCAGATCCTGTCCGTCATTTAAAATGAGCAGATTAAATAATGAACGATCCGAAGGTGCCGGTGTGTGCAGGATATGCAGTTTCACATTCCGTTGAAGGTGTTTTGAATACAGGGTATCATCGGTTTGTTTTACCCGTTTGCAGGCAATCGTCAGGATCAGTATAATCAGGATATATTTTCCATTCATAAGTTAAAGATAGAAAATGCAATATTAGTTTGGATGGTAGTCCTTA
>DASXNJ010000226.1:0-2881 GCA_036495145.1 Puia sp. | reverse complement strand
TATATCGGTAGTGAAGACAGTAATTTCTATGCAATCAGAACATATTCGGGTGCGCTGGCCTGGAAGTTCCATACTGGCGGGGCAGTTTCTTCCTCTCCCGCCATTTTTAATGGCATGGTTTACTTTATCAGTTACGATGGTTTTTGCTATGCGCTGGATGCAGTGACGGGAAAAGAGTCCTGGAAATTTAAAACAGGTGGAGAAAAAAAAGTTGGTGCAAACGGATTGTGGACGATGAAGCCGGCGGACATGTATATGGAAGACCTGTGGGATTTTTTTCTTTCTTCACCGGTAATTGGAGTGAATGGTCCCGGTATCAACAACGGTCCAACGGTTTATTTCGGCAGCAGTGACGGAAATCTATATGCATTGGATGCAATCAAAGGATCTTTAAAATGGAAATTCAAAACCGGGGGCATCATTCATACCAGTCCGGCTTTATATGAAGGGACAATTTTTTTCGGCAGCTGGGATACTTATTTATATGCGGTCGATGCGCAAACCGGAAAAGAGAAATGGAAATTTAAAACCAGGGAACAACCGGCAATGCATTTGCTGGAAGGAATACAGGCTTCTCCCGCTGTTGCTGACGGCGTTTTATATTTTGGCGCCAGAGATGGATTTTTTTATGCCCTCAAAGCCAAAACGGGGGATTCGCTCTGGAGTTTCTCTGCGGACAATTCGTGGGTTCTAACAACAGCGGCGGTTATTGACAGCACCGTTTTTTTCGGTACTTCCGATACGTATTTGATGTATGCCCTGGATGCAAAAACAGGCAGGAAAAAATATAGCATGAAGGCAAAGGGTTATTTATACTCTTCTCCGGCTATCGCACGTCGTTCTGCTTACTTTGGAGATTTTACGGGAAATTTTTATGCACTTGATCTCAGGTCAGGAGGTAAAAATTTTCAAACCTTTTCTACTGATAGCAGGAAGTCAAACGCAGCAGGTATTCTCAATCAGAAAGGGGAACTGGACTTTGGTTATACGGGCGCAAAGGAGGATATGACTTTTTATTCTTCCAGTGTAAAAGTGATGAATGAATTTTATACCATGGGCCCGATTGTATCATCACCTGCTGTTTATGGCAGCTCCGTTTATTTTGGTAGTGCAGACGGTAATCTGTATGCAATCGAATTACTTCCCTGATCGTTCCGGATGCTTTGTTATATGTGATCCGCCGCTCATTATAAAAAATGGATAGTTTAACTCATATTGCGATAGGAGCCTGTATCGGGGATCTTTTTTTGGGAAAAAAGATCGGTAAAAAAGCGATGCTGTATGGTGCCATTGCAGCCAGTTTGCCTGATATCGATTTCATCGCGTCATTCTGGTTGTCCACCGCAGATGATTTAATGGCGCACCGGGGGTTTACACATTCCTTTTTATTTGGAATTCTTTTTATTCTTGCGCTGGCATTTTTATTCAGGCACCGGCACCGGGTAGAAAATATTCCCATAAAGATCTGGTTATTATTTATGGGGACTGAAATAGCCAGTCATCTTTTCCTGGACGCATTCAACGCTTACGGAATCGGCTGGTTTGAACCATTCAGTCACCGGCGTATTTCATTTCATGTCATATTCGTAGCTGATCCTTTTTTCTCCGTCTGGCCCGGGTTCGCTGCTCTTGTGCTTTTGATTCTGAGGAACAATAGTAGCAGGAGAAGGAGATGGGCAATAACAGGGCTGATTGGATGTTCCATTTATTTATTGTATTGTATTATAAATAAAATGAACATGGACCGGGATATGCGTCAATCACTCGAAGGTCAGCAAATTCATTTCAACCGTTATTTTACAACACCTACTCCATTTAATAACTGGTTATGGTATGATGTAGCCGAAACGGATTCGGGATTTCAGATCGGTTACCATTCTGTCTTTGATTATGATCATAAAATCAGATTCCATTCGGTTCCCAGGAAGAATTATTTATTAGATCCATTTCGCAACCGGCATGACCTTCATGAACTGAAGCGTTTTTCCCAGGGATATTATTCCGCTGATACATCTTCACAGGGTATTGTGTTTAGTGATTTGCGTTTCGGTCAGATGATGGGATGGCAGAATCCGGACGCTCAATTTGTGTTTCACTATTATCTCGAGGACTCCGAAGCCAACCATCTGGTCGTTCAGCGCGGTAGATTTGCCCATTGGAATTGGGAATCGATCAGGATTTTTGTGAAACGAATCGCCGGGAAAGAACGATGACTTTTAAATAATTCCGTTTTTTTTAAGCGTTAGGCGTTAGGCGTTAAGCGTTAGGCGTTAAGCGTTGAAGGCCTTAAACTTTCAGGATCTTTGTTTAAAATTAATAGTGAACAAATAAAATAACAGCCTTACAAACCAATAACATATCAGTTCCCATATCTTATTAAAAATGCCATTATGCGAAGTGAAATTTTCTTTCGTCACCTGAACACAATCATTTTGTATGATTTTCTGCATGGTATCATCGAGCATACTGGCAAACCCCGGATCATTCACATCGATATTTAATTCAAGACTGGCATATGCGCTGATGATATTTACATTGTAGGATCCGATGGTTGCCCATTTCTTATCATAAGTCGAAACTTTTCCATGAAGAACACAGGGTTTGTATTCAAAAAGTTCAATATGGTTCCGGAAAATCCAGTTGTACATATAACGTTCTGCGTATTTGGCAACCATCACATCAGACATACCGGCGAGTATCAGCTTTATTTTTACACCTCTGGCTGCAGCTCTTTTTATATTCCTGCGTATGACCGGACCGGGTAAAAAATATCCCGACATCATAATAATATGATCTTCGGCTTTGTTGAACATTTCGATATAACTCCGGGACACCTGATTTTTCTTCGTTATCCAGTCGTTTCGCCTTACGCGGACTTCGC
>DASXNJ010000225.1:0-3112 GCA_036495145.1 Puia sp. | reverse complement strand
GGGGAATTTTACGATTCCATGCAACATTTCAAATTTAGTATGCGTCCTATCTTATACGCATAACCTATTAATAATTCCCCATGCTAAAGAACTTCTTCAAAGTTGCATTCCGGAATCTCTGGAAAAACAAGGGTTTCAGCGCAATCAACATTACCGGACTGGCAATAGGAATGGCAAGCGCTACATTACTCCTGCTCTGGATCTATGATGAGATAAGTTATGACCAGTTCCATATAAAAAAAGATCGCATATACGAAGCCTGGAACAGAGCAGAATTCAGTGGCGAATTGCATTGCTGGAATACAACACCCAAAGTGCTGGGTCCGACAATGATCCATGATTTTCCCGAGGTAGAATCGACTGTCCGCGTAAACTGGCCTTCCAATTATTTGTTTACGGTGGGAGAAAAGAGGATCATGGTTCAGGGAAATATCGTCGATTCCTCCTTTCTTGACATGTTTAGTTTTCCGTTGCTGAAAGGCAGTCCGCATACAGCTCTGAATGATATGCATTCCATTGTTGTTACAGAAAAACTTTCAAAAAAATTATTTGGTAACGAAGATCCGATCGGAAAACTGATAAAAATTGACAATAAGGAAACATTTCGGGTTACTGCCCTGGTAAAGGATCCACCAGGCAATACGCGCTTTCAATTTGAGTATTTAATCCCCTGGGCATATTTAAATCACCTGGACGGAGGAGAAGAGAACAACTGGGGGAATAATTCAACAAGAACCTATGTCCTGTTGAAACCAACCGCAAGCCTTGCTTCAGCCCAGAAAAAACTTCTGACATTGAAACGCAAATACGACAAGGACGAAGATGCAAAATGGGAAATGTTTTTATATCCCATGGACCGCTGGCGCCTGTATTCAAATTTTAAAGGTGCTGTTGAAGACGGGGGCCGGATCGAATTTGTAAAGCTTTCAGCAATCATCGCTTCATTTATTTTGTTGATAGCCTGTATAAATTTCATGAATCTCAATACGGCGCGCAGTGAAAAAAGAGCAAAGGAAGTGGGTATCCGGAAAGTGGTGGGCGCACGTAAAGGCGGCCTGATCGGCCAGTTTCTCGGAGAATCCATACTATTAAGTTTTTTCGCAGCCCTCCTGGCTGTCGGGCTGGTAGAATTAAGCCTTTCCACTTTTAATCAGGTGACGGATAAAAAGCTTTTTATCCAATTCGGCAGTATATATTTCTGGCTCCTTGTTTTGGGATTTATTTTACTAACCGGAATCCTGGCCGGAAGTTATCCTGCCTTTTTTCTTTCTTCCTTCCAGCCCGTCAAAGTACTGAAGGGTGGTTTTAAGAAAGTAAACGCATTGGTGACACCGAGAAAAGTCCTCGTTGTTCTGCAATTCAGTTTTGCCATCATTCTGATTATTTGCACGATCATCGTACAGCAACAGATCAATCATGCCCGGGACCGGGATACGGGATATGATAAGAACAATCTGATCTATCATTTTCTAACTGGCGACATTGCAAAAAATTATACCCTTATTAAAAACGAACTGATTTCATCCGGTGCGGCAAGTTCTGTAACGAAAACCAGTGCCCCCCTGACTCAGGCCTGGAGCGACAGCTGGGGATTTGAGTGGGAAGGAAAGGACCCGAACGACAAAACTGATTTTGACCGGTACTCAGCCGATGATAATTTTTTAAAAACTACCGGATTGCAACTGGTTCGCGGGAGGGATATGGATCTCAATAAATATATTACAGATTCAACAGCCATGATCCTGAATGAATCTGCATTGAAAACAATGAAATTCAAGGAACCAATAGGACAAATCGTAAAAGACGGGGACACTAAATTTCATATTATTGGCGTAATAAATGATTTCATACTACGCTCACCGTATGAACCCACTCATCCGATGATAATTGAAGGTGGCAAGGGATGGTTTAATGTCGTACATATTAAACTTAGTAATCTCCAGCCAACCGCAAAAAGTCTTAAACAGGCAGAAGCCATTTTTAAAAAATATAATCCCGAATATCCTTTTGAATATCATTTCGTGGATGAGGAATATGCCAATAAATTTCAGGATGAGAAAAGAACGGCTGTACTGGCGGCATTCTTTTCCGGCCTGACGATATTCATATCCTGTCTCGGTTTATTCGGTCTCGCGACATATATGGCTGAAACAAGAATAAAAGAAATAGGTGTCCGGAAAGTATTGGGAGCCTCCGTAACAGGTATCACCTTTCTGATTTCAAAAGATTTCCTTCGCCTGGTTTTGATCGCTTTTCTGATTGCAGCACCGATCGCCTGGTGGTCCATGAACACCTGGCTGAAAAATTATTCCTATCGCATCAGCATCCAATGGTGGGTATTTGCATTAGCCGGCGGTCTGTCATTTCTGATCGCACTGATAACGATTAGTTACCAGTCCATTCGCGCGGCTGTTGCAAATCCCGTGAGTAGCCTGAGATCCGAATGAGAAGTTGTCCGGCTGACTTCAATATTCGGGCAAATCAGGGATTTTTATCAGCAGTTCCGCATTTCCACCCCTGATATCCATAAAACTTGGTTAAGACAGGTTTGGAAAAGGAGGGTACGACCGTGATAAAGTCTTTTGGCACGTATTTTTCATATGTAATGGAAAGACTTCAGATGCAAACGTTTCACAGGAACGACGTTGATAGATCACCCATCCGGTTCAATTCCGGTATTTCCCAGACAACCAATTTATCAAAGAGTGAAAAGAGATTGAAAATCAGGGAATTTGTATCCTGGTCTGTTTGTTTTGCAGTCGTTTGTGGTCTTACCGGGTTGTTGAAGTATTTAAAAGTCGGAATCACCATGGACACCATTACTTCAGCACTTTTTTACCTTTCACTTGCCGGATTGATTTATTTCATTACCAGAATCATCATGATGTCTAAGAGTCCCGTTCAATTGCATTCCACAAACCTTCATGAGCTGAATTAAGTTCTCCCCCGTTTATCCCCGATTTTTATCTCCCTGCCTTATCAGATCCTTTGGCCGCCATGAATTTTCTGATGAGCCTGCCCGGTCGCCATAAAAGCCTCCATGGTCAGAAAATATAGTAAAATTGCAGATTCATGAAAAATATCTGCATAAGAACGATACGGGCCGGCGACA
>DASXNJ010000224.1:0-2867 GCA_036495145.1 Puia sp. | reverse complement strand
ATATTAAAGGCCGATGAACTGGGACAATTGTGGTTTGTGATTCCAAAACCATCGCAGTTGATTCAGGCCTTCGATAAAACATTTCCCGTAAAACTGGACTTTTTCAGAAAAGGCCGGGACTATTATATGAAGATTTTTGGTAAGGCTTTTATGGTAAATGATCCGGAAGAAATAAACAGCCTGGAATACCTCAATGAAAATATAAAACATCAGGCACGATTTAGTGAAACCATACTGATCAAAGTACAGATGTCACACGCCGAGTATGTGGAAAAAGCAGCTGCCAAAGCCCAGAAGAATATAATCAGTCAGGTAAGAAATAAGATTAACCATTGGTTTCATCATTCTCATCATGAAACAGGGCTTGCATATCAAAAGGTTCCCGCAGAGGTAAAATATGTTTCCCAATCATCCTTTCCAAATTAAACAGCCATTTAAAGTCATCAGTATACAATTCTTCAAAAAAATCCGCTGCCACAATGCATATTCAGAACTGTACAATGGGTTAACAATGGCCTCATAATACATATTCATCAGTACATAATACAATAAAAATGTCCGCCGCTACAATATATTTTTCAAGTGGTTTTCAAATAATACATTTTCAATTTTCCAGTAAATGGCTGAAAAAAGGGCTTTCTATAGATCACGGATTTTTTACGTTTTATCCGGCGTCCTGCTGATTATTCTCACGATCGGTTTTTTTATCTGGAGAAATTATAAATACAAACTGGTAAACAAAAAGCTCGACAATCTCGTCACCGGCAAGTCAAAAGGCCTTTACCAACTCAGTTACCGGCATTTGATAATCGACGAAGCCCTTGGAAATATCTCAGCGGAGGATGTTGCATTAATACCGGACAGCGTCCTGTACCAGAAACAATCGGAAGAGAAAACAGCACCCGAATCATTATTCTATATCAGGATTCCCAAATTGATCATTTCGGGTGTTAAAACGCCAAAGGCACTCCTGAATAAAGAGATTAGCGCACATATCATCCGAATCGAGAATGCGGATATCCAAATACGAATGGGTAAAAGCAAGACTGAAAGTCATCCGGATTTTAAGAGCATCCTGGCATCAGAACAATACCGGCAACTTCTGGGAAAGTTGAATAGCATTAAGGCAGACAGCGTCGTACTCGAAAATGCCCGACTGTCTTTAATGGACAAAGATTCCAAAAAAATCCGCTGCAGGGCCGAAGGTCTCAGTATCCGGTTTGCCGGCATTTCGATTGACAGTTCAAAACAAAAAGACAGCAGCAGAATGCTGTTTTCAGACGAACAGGCCATTGAGTGCCGTCAGCTGGAAATTCCCACAAAAAATAATATATACGACTTAAAAATATCAGGACTGGATTATAATAGCCGGAAAGAACAATTGCATACTGCACAAATCAGATTGATTCCCTCCCAGTCGGAAGAGGAATTTGCCAATGCGAATAAACATGCCAAAGACAGATTCAATATTTCGATCGGACAGATGAATATCGTTCATCTTGACCGGCAGTCGCTGCTGCGACAGGAATTCGTAGCAGACAGTATGATATTGACCGATGCCTCCATTAAAATTTTCAGGGATAAATCGAAGCCACACGATTCTGTCGATCGCACGGACAAGTTTCCGCAACAGGAGATCATGCGGCTGTCGTTGCCGGTTTATATAAAAAAGATTCTGATTCGCGATTCATACATTGAATACAAGGAAAAAAATGATAAATCAGACAGCAGCGGAAAGGTCGCATTCTTTCACGTGAATGCTTCTCTGATAAATGTAACAAACCGGCTGGATTCTATCCGTCGAAATAATCAAATGCGGCTTCATTACGAGTCCCGATTCCTGAATGTCTCTTCTTTTACCGCAGATATCAACATGCGATTAAATGACTCCAGGGGGCACTTCCACCTGAATGCAAAATTAGGAGAAATGGAAGCAGTAACATTAAATCCATTATTAAAGCCTATGGCGCTGGCCGAGTTGGACAAGGGAAAGATTCACTCATTAGAATATCAGATGGATGCAACAAATACCCAGGCGAAAGGAACCCTCTATATAAAATATGAGGATTTGAAAATAAAGCTCCTGAAAAAAGATGAGGATAAAAATAAATACAAAACCAAAGTCTTACCCACGCTCGCAGCAGGTGTGGTTTTAAAAGACTCCAATCCGCTCCATGATAAAATGCGCATCGGCCATGTCGATTATAACAGAGATATATACCGATCCATTTTTAATCTGATGTGGAAGAGCCTGTTTTCCGGGATTAAGCAGGTAGCGTTGTAGTGTGGTGAGCGTGGAACAAATCCCACATTTACAAATTGTCATTTGTAAATTCAACTCCCACATTTTTAATTCCCTACCCTTCCACATTCGCCACACTGGCCTTGAGCCTTAGGCCTTAGGCTTTAAGCCTAAAATGGATATCCAATCGCAAAGTTCAACACAGTATTCTTTGTATCAAACACCCACTGTTTCCCCTTTGGCTGCCAGGGTTCGCGTACCGGAATTCCGAGATCCAGACGAATCAGGAGGATGGAGATATCGAGTCGCAGACCAGTCCCGACGCCTACTCCAAGCTGTTTGAACCAGCTACTGCCAAACTGTGATCCGACGCGTGAACTGTCATATCGTAAGGTCCAAATGTTTCCCGCATCTGCAAAGAATGCCCAGTGCACAATGGAAACTATTTTAAACCGGAGCTCGGTATTTGCTTCGAGTTTGATATCACCCGGCTGATCAGCGATAAATGCGGTGTCACGGTTTCCCGCATAATAAGTACCCGGACCAAGAGATCTTGAACGGAAGGCACGTATATCATTGGCACCACCGGCAAAAAACTCTTTTATGAATGGCATGGTTGTACTGT